>JAYWDF010000164.1:0-7007 GCA_043779985.1 Akkermansiaceae bacterium
GGACTTTTCGGATGGAAGATTCTCCAACTCTGCCTCGGCAAGACCGAAGACCAGTTCATGGATACCGGACTCGGAATATTTTTGGCCTATCTTGTAGGACCCGCCCTTGTTTCCGGACTTTCGCTAAGTTTGATTTGCAGTATTCGGATCAAAGCTATCACAAGAGCTGCGGGATTCTTCGACGTGGAACCATCCACATCAAATACGTTGAAATACGTTTTTCTCATCGTGGTCGCCATCTTTGGATTGATCTTTCTACTGATATGAAATGTGAGTAGCGGCTTTTGTTCGCCCGAAATTCCTCTTCGACATCCAACGGCCGCCTTGACCCAGGCAAGGAATTCGGGCATATTCCTTACATGACCCATTCCACCCTTACCAGCAAGAATCAGACCACGATCCCCAAGGCGGTGATCGAGGCGCTGAAGCTGCGGCCTTCGGACCAGTTGGTTTATGAAATCGAAGCCGACGGACGGATCCTGCTTTCCGCGAAAACCGGCACCTTTGCCAGCGTTGCAGCGAGCCTACCCCGCAAGGAAAAATCCGCTCCGACACGCACCGTGGAAGAGATGAAATCCGCCGTGAAATCCATGGCACGGAAACGCCTGACACGGATAAAACCATGACAGCCCTTGATACCAATGTCCTCGTCCGCTATCTCGCTCAGGACGATGACGCGCAGCTTCAAAGGGTGCTGCAGATGCTCAACCGGAAGCGCGCCGTCTTTTTTGTGTGCGATCTGGTTCTGGCGGAAACGGACTGGGTCTTGAGAAGCCTTTACGACTGGAGTGGCATTGAAGTGGCGGATGCCTTCGCCCGCCTGACCACCATCCACAACCTGACTTTTGAAAACGAAGTCCGCTTGAGATCATCACTCAAGGCCCTTCGCGAGGGAGCCGATCTAGCGGACGAACTCATCCTGCGCACATGCCGCGACCATGGAGCCAAAGCGTTTGCTACGTTCGACAAAGGCATCGTCCGCAGGCACAAGCCTTTTGCCGGACCACCCCACTGAACACTACGCCGCATCAATGGCAGCCATCCCTAGCATCCAAGAAATCCACCTCGTCTCCGGCCCGCCCGCGGCCGGGAAGACGACTTACGCCCGGCGGCTCGCGGAACGAATCGGCGCGGTCTTACTGGATAGCGACGAGGTGGCCGAGCGCCTGATCCGAGCCGGGCTGACCTTGGCAGAACTGGATCCCGATGACCGCGATTCGCCTGCTTACAAAGCAGCTTACCGGGATGTCGTTTACGAGACCCTTTTCGATCTCGCGCAGACCCACTTGCCGCGCTTGCCGGTGGTCATCGCCGGACCGTTCACGCGCGAGGGCGGTGATGCGCTGTGGCCCGCGCGGATGGAGGCGCGGTTAGGCGTGATGCCGGAGTTTCACTTCGTCTGGTGTCATCCCTCCATCCGCAAGGAGCGCATCCTGGCCCGTGGCGCGTTGAGAGATCTGCCGAAGCTCGCGGACTGGGATACCTACATCGCCACTTGCCGCGAGACGCCGCCGGTATTTCCGCACCTCTGGATCGACTCGTCGCTTGATTCGGCTTCGTGAATCGGCCACCCCGCGTCGCGACCGTCACACGGTGCCGGCAGAGTGGGAGGATGAACTGTCCGCCTGCCTGGCAGCGATTTCCGCCGCAGAGGTCATGACGGGGCTCGATGCGACTCCATTGGCCGAGACCAAGGCCGTGACGCCCGTGCCGAACCCATCCATTGGATTGTACCAAAGCTGGGCACCAGTTAGCGGGTTCAGGCCATACATGTAGCCGTCGACGGAGACGACCAGCACGTCCAGATCGAGAAGCAAACTGACATAGCGGGAGCCCTTCGGTGCCCGCCATTGCCAAAGGATTCGGCCCGTGCGGCGGTTGAGCGCGGCGACGCGGCGGTTGAAGCCGCTGAAAACTAAATCGGCAATGTTCATCGGGCCGGATGGTGGCCGACGCGGTGGTGGTGGCAATGGAATTTTCCCAGGCTCCACCAGGGGGCGCACGATTTCCGCTATCGCCACTGGCGTCAATTTGCCCGGAGGAAACGAGCGTCGCACTTCCCGCTTGGAATTCCAGCCATTCCGCTGTTGGTTGGCTGCGGAACAATGCGCTGCTTTTATTCACAGGAACTGGAACTTGATTTACCGGCGGGACATCCGTTTCCGATGGAGAAGTTCCGCGTCTCCAAGGACATGCTGCTCGACGGCGGAATCCTCAAGCCCGAGGAAATCATCGAGGTGCGCGCGGCTGACATCCACTTGCTCCAGCGAGTCCACGAACTGGATTACATCCATAAAATCGAGTCCGGCCTGCTCGGTCGCAAGGAACAACTCCTGCTCGGGCTGCCCATCACACCCAAGCTTTACCAGCGCAGCGTCACCGAGGTCGAGGCCACCCGCCTCGCCTGCCACGCCGCGCTGGCGGAAGGCGTGGGCGTCTGCCTCGCGGGCGGAACCCACCATGCGTTCCGCGAACACGGCGAGGGCTACTGCGTTTTCAATGACGTCGCCATCGCCATTCGCGACCTGCAGGACAAGCAGCCGAACATCAAGATCATGGTGGTGGATACCGATGCCCACCAAGGCAACGGCACCGCCTCCCTGCTCGGTAACGACCCCCGGGTCTTCACCTACTCGATCCACGTCGGCCGCAACTATCCGACGAAAAAAATCGAAGGCTCGCTCGACATCGAGACCGTCCGTTACGTCGAGGGGGAGATGTATTTAAAGCAACTTTTTGCAAGTCTCGCTGGTGCGCTGGATGCCTTTTCGCCCGATCTCGTCATCTGGATCTCCGGCGCGGACAACCACAGGAACGATCGCTTCGGCCAGATGCACCTCTCCCTCAAGGACATCCAGCGCCGTGACGAGGTCCTGCTCAGCGCCTTCATCAAGAACCGCATTCCGGTGGCCGTGCTCTACGGCGGCGGCTACAACCGCCAGCCCGAGTTCACCGCGAAACTCCACCGCAACACCATCGCCACCGCCAAGAAACTCGCCTCCGAGTTCCGCGGACTTTGACGAATTCCGCGCACATCGTCCGATTCGGCCGGATGCGGGATTTCGTACTGGATTCGGTACCCCTGATGCTTCCCATTGAGTTGCGGAATTCATCTTCTCCGCGCTAATATTATGTCCAAAGGTCTCGCAATTCTCACCTCTGGCGGCGACTCCGCCGGAATGAACCCCGCCGTCAAATGCGCCGTCGAATACGCCAACCAACGAGGCTACGAAACGCACCTCGTCTATGACGGACTCCGCGGCCTGATCGCCGACACCATCGTCCCCAGTAGCCGCGAGCAGGTCTCCGGCATGCTTCACCGCGGGGGCACCGTGCTCCGTTCGTCGCGCTCGCCCGAGTTCTTCGACTTCGAAGTCCGCCGCGTCGCTTACGACAATCTCGTGCGTCGTGGCATCGGCAAGCTCATCGTCATCGGCGGAGACGGCTCGTTTCGCGCGCTCAACCAGTTTTATAACGACTTCGGGGTCCCTTTTGCAGGAATACCGGCCACGATCGACAACGACATCGCCGGCACGGACTACTGCCTTGGCGTGGACACCGCGCTCAACGTCATCCGCGAATCGGTGGACTCGATCCGCGACACGGCCAGCTCGTTTTCGCGAGCCTTTGTCATCGAAGTGATGGGCCGCCACTGTGGCTACCTCGCTCTTACCAGCGCCCTCGCCTGCGGCGCGGAGATTTGTCTCGTCCCGGAAATCCCCTACAATCTCGATACCATCGGCGCGCGCATCAAGCACGACATCGCCAACGGCCGGCGCTACGTCATCGCCGTCGTCGCGGAAGGCACCAAAATGGGCGACTACCTCACCCGCTGGATCAACGACTCCATCGGCATGGAAGCCCGCCTCACCGTGCTCGGTCACGTCCAGCGGGGTGGCTCCCCCACCGTGTTCGACCGCGTGATGGCCTACAAATTCGCCGTCGCGGCCGTGGACGCGTTAGACGCCGGCCAGACCAACTCGATCATGGTTTTCCGCGCCGGTACCTACGGCCACCTGCCGGTCCACGCCGTCACGGATTCGAAATACCAGCTCGACCCCGCGCTGCTCAAGCTGGCCGGGCCGCTGGCCTGTTAAAAAGCGAGCGGGGCATTTTCCACCTCATCACTTGGTGACCACCGGCGGCGGGAATGGCTGTTCGGAGATGATCCAGTCCTCGTTCTTGTCGCTGAAGGTTTTCAAGGCCCACTCGCTGGGAAGCAGCGCGACTAACCAACCATTAGAATCGCGCGCCAAGGCGGCACCCAGCGAGAGGGCTGGCCGCGCTTCCGGGGCGAGCGGATCTCCTTCGACTGGCTTGAGCCAGCGGGCGAGCGACCAATTCGCCTGCTCGATCCGCGTCTCCGCGGCATATTCACCCTCGAGGCGGTATTGTAGCACTTCAAACTGCAGCGGGCCGACCGCCCCTAACAATGGAATCTGCGGCCCGTCATGGTCGATCAGGACAAACTCACTGGCCACACCTTCCTTGAGAAGCTGTTGGAGACCGTCGCGGAAGCGTTTGTATTTCGCGGTGCTCTTGTTATGCAGGAAGGAGAAGCACTCCGGCGCGAAGCGCGGGATTTCGTCGAAGGTCACGCCCGGTTGCGAGGAAAGTGTATCGCCGATGAGCAAATCATAATTACCCACCAGGCCGACGACATCGCCGGCGAAGGCGTCGTCCACCGTTTCACGCTCGCGGGCGAAAAGGCGTTGGGAGTTGGCAAGGCGGACCTTCTCGCCTGTGCGGCCGTTGATCACATCCATGTCGCGCTTGAATTGCCCGGACACGATGCGGACGAAGGCGATTCGGTCGCGGTGCTTTGGATTCATGTTCGCCTGGATCTTGAAGACGAAGGCGGAAAACTCCTCGGACGCCGGATCGATCATCATTCCGCCACTCTCGCGCGGGGTCGGTGGTGGCGAGAGCTCGAGGAAACGGTCGAGCAGAAGCTGCACCCCGAAGTTGTTCGCGGCACTGCCGAAGAACACGGGTGTTAGCTCGCCCGCGAGGATTTTCTCCATATCAAAGTCCGCTCCGGCACCTTCCAGCAGTTCAAGCTCGTCGCAGACCTGGCGGTAGGTCCCCTCCTCCACCGCATCCTTCACGCTCTCGTCCTCGATGCCGGTCACGGCCACCGGCGCGCGAAAGGCACCGTGGACCGTGCGCTGGAAGAGGTGCACCTGCTTTTGCTCGCGGTCATAGACCCCACGGAAGCGCGGACCATCGCCAAGCGGCCAATTCACCGGAAAGGCGTGGATTCCGAGCACGGATTCCAGTTCGTCAAGCAGATCCATCGACGGCCGGGCCGGGCGGTCCAGCTTGTTCATGAAGGTGAAAATCGGCACGCCGCGGCGGCGGCAGACTTCGAAAAGCTTCCGGGTCTGGCTCTCGATGCCCTTACCTGCATCCACCACCATCACGGCAGCATCCACGGCGGTGAGCACGCGGTAGGTGTCCTCGGAGAAGTCCTTGTGTCCCGGTGTGTCGAGGATGTTGACCACGCAATCCTTATACTCGAACTGCAACACTGTGGAGCTCACGGAGATCCCGCGCTGCTTTTCCAAATCCATCCAGTCCGAGGTCGTCGCGCGCTGGTTCTTCCGGGCCGTCACACTGCCGGCCAGATTGAGCGCTCCCCCGTAGAGCAGAAATTTCTCGGTCAGGGTCGTCTTCCCGGCATCCGGGTGCGAGATGATGGCAAACGAGCGGCGGCGTTTCACCTCACGCTGCAAGGCGGGCGAAGGAGTGGCGTAGAGGGAGACAGACATGAAATCAGGCAGCAGGGACTAAACCCCGACGCTCTCCCGATCAAGCCCGGATGCAAACGCCGATCTCAAAACAGTCGCTCATACCACAATTGGACGCTACCCTATACCACAATTGGACGCTATGCTATGCCACAATTGGACGCTTGCCAATACCACAATTGGACGCTATCGTATCCAACAAATGGACGGTCTCGAAACCATACTGCCACGGGGGATGGAACGCGCCTTGGACGCCGCAATGAAGGACACGCCCGTGGTGTGCCTGCTGGGTCCAAGGCAGTGTGGGAAGTCCACTCTCGCCCGCTCGCTAGACCCGGCCAGACAATACCTCAGCCTCGACGACCCGAACTTGCTCGCCGCCGCCACGAAAGATCCCAGCGGCTTTATCAGCCAATTTCCAGAGGACATCACGCTCGATGAAGTGCAGCGCGCTCCCGAACTCCTCCTCGCCATCAAGCGCGCGGTGGATGAGAATCGCCGACCGGGGAGATTCCTGCTGACCGGCTCGGCGAATCTCTTGCAACTTCCTCACCTGCCCGATTCGCTGGCTGGGCGGATGGAGTGCGTCTACCTTCATCCACTGACTGAAGCGGAGAAATCCCGCGGTGACGGAATGCTTCTGACCCGGTGGCTTGAAAACGATCTGTCTGACAACTTCCTCCGTGAGACCGGAATGTCCCCATCAAGCCTGCCGGGGAGGATCGTATCGGGCGGGTATCCGGAACCCCAGGGCCGCGGCTATGCGCGCGCCCGGCAATGGCACCGCCAATACCTCCGCGCCGTCATCGATCGGGACGTGCATGATGTGGCCCGCGTCCGGGACAGTGCCGAAGTCGCGCGACTGCTTGAAATCCTGACCCATCAAACCGGGAGCCTGCTCAATACCTCCTCGCTTTCCAATGACCTCGATCTCGACCGCCAAACCGTAGAGCGCTATGTCGCCGTGCTTGAGCGACTGTTCCTGATCCGCCGCCTCGCGCCGTGGTATCGGAACTCCGCCAAGCGGTTGATCAAATCACCCAAGATCCATGTCGTGGACAGCGGACTCGCAGCCTCGCTCTCGGGAATTTCAACCGAGGATTGGCTGACCAAGCGGGATAAATTCGGACACCTGCTAGAGTCGTTCGTTCTCCAACAGCTCATCGCCCAGGCCGGTTGGACCGATCCCGACCTGCGCTTCTGGCACTACCGGGACAAAGACCAGGTGGAAGTGGATGTGGTGCTCACCCGTGGCAG
>JAYWDF010000165.1:0-17962 GCA_043779985.1 Akkermansiaceae bacterium
GCACGCGAAGCCTGCATTACCGCGGGCACTTGCAGATGATGGCGGCGGCCCAGCCATTCCTCAGCGGAGCCATTTCCAAGACGGTGAATCTCCCGGAGAACGCCACGGTCGAGGACATCATGAAGACCTATGTGGAGGCCTGGGAGCTGGGACTCAAGGCGGTGGCGATCTATCGGGATGGATCGAAGCGCAGTGCGCCGCTCAACACCCGGAAGACCACGGGTATGGGGGGCGCCGCGGATGACCTGACGCCGCCCGCCGATGTGCTTGCCGCGCAGCTTGCCGATCTCGCTCGCGAGAATGAAGCGCTCCGCAAATCGCTGGAGGTTCCGATCCGGCAGCCGATGACCGACACCCACATGTCGCTCACCCACAAGTTTGAAATCGCCGGCCACAAGGGCTATCTCACCGTGGGCTTCTATCCGGACAATCAACCGGGCGAGATTTTCATCCAGATGTCCAAGGAGGGCAGCACCATCGGCGGGTTGATGGATACCGTCGCCACGCTCACCTCCATCGCCCTGCAATACGGGGTGCCGCTGGAGCAGTTAGTCAACAAGTTCGCCTATCAGCGGTTCGAGCCGAGCGGTTTCACCAAGAATCCTGACATTCGCACGGCCTTCAGCATCACCGACTATGTCTTCCGCTGGCTGGGCTGCGAGTTCATCCAAGGCTACCGCAAGGCCACCTCGCCGGACCACGGCCAGGAGGAGCTGCCGATGGTGGAAATCTCCGAGATGGAACAATCCGCGCTCAACCGGCCTGTCCGTGAACTGACCCGGGAATCCACGCCGGACGGAACGCAGGCCCGGGTCAAGCGTGCCTTGGGGTCGGCCTATATGGGGATCATTTGCTCGCATTGCGGCTCGGACAAGGTCATCCGCGCTGGTGCCTGCGGTGTTTGCACTCAGTGCGGCACCAGCCAGGGTTGCAGCTAAGTCGGTCTCGGCGTTTTGCGGAGATGGCGGGCCCGTTTTCCCCGGGCTTGCGATTTTCTCCCGACACCTTATCCTTCGGCCAGTAACTCACTCCCATGTCCGAAACCAAGTCAGCACCGAAAATCACCGCCTATCTCAAAACCTTCTGCGGCTGGAGCGAAGGCATCCGCGCGATCATGCGGAAATACGAGCTTCCCTACGAAGAGAAGGATATCATCAAAAACCCCGCATTCCGCTGGGAAATGGAGCAGCGCAGCGGGCAGTCGCTTTCCCCGTGCGTCGAAATCGACGGTCACATGCTGCCTGACATTTCCGGCGAGGAAGTCGAAAAATGGATGCTCGAAAACGGCTACTTCGAGGCGAATGACGCTACTCCCGACGCGCCGATCAATTCGTCTTGCACCAACGAGCAGCACGAAGCGATGGCGCTGGGTCACGCGCCAGTTCCCGGGAAAATCCGTTTTCTCGACTGAAATGTTGGTCCGCAAGGACGGGCCTGTGAATTTGTAGACAAAAGTCCCGGCGAGGGGCATTTCACCTATTGAATGATGCATTCTCCCGCAAGTGCTTGGAAACAGTGGCTGGCCGAAAACGGCCCGCGACTGCTTCTTTTTGCCCGCGGCTGGAGCAATTCCCGCCACGATGCCGAGGATCTCGTGCAAGAGGCGATCTTTCGGATGTGGCACCACCAAGAGGATAAAGGCGGCGGACCGCCGGATCTGCCGTTGGTTTTTTCCACCATCCGCTTTTGTGGACTCAACCACCACCGCAGCGAGTCGCGGCGCCGGAAACGCGAGGAATCCGTGATCTACCTCAATGATTTTCAAGACGTCTGGCTTGATCCGGTGCTTGAAGAGGACGAGGAGGCGGTGATTCTGAGAGAGGCCGTCCAGAATTTGAGCCAAAAGCTGCGTGAAGTGGTGGTGATGAAGTTCTGGGGCGGACTGACTTTTTTACAGATTTCGGAAACGCTTGCGATTTCGCCCAATACGGCGGCCTCGCGCTACCGATATGCCATGGAACAACTGGCGCACGAACTGCGCCGCGTAAAGGAGGACCGACATGCAAGCGCTTGACCCCATCGAAACGATTCTCGCACGGCTGATGCCGCCCGCCTTGAGCCAGGAGGGGCAGGCTGGAATGGACGCCATGATCGATGAGTTAGCCGGTCCGGACCTGGAGAATGTCGTCGAGATTTCCTCCGGCAGATGGCTCGTTCGTTCGCTGATCGGTGGCGGAATCGCCGCCGCGATCGGTGCGCTGTTTGCGATTTTCCCGATGATTCAAGGGCCGAAGGAGTCGCGCCTCGCGGTGAATCCGCCGCGGGAGGCTGCGCCGGTGTTCGTGCTGCTCAGCGAGTCCGACCGCATCGAATCGATGACGGATGAAGGCTGGCAGGAAAATTCGGACGGCTCGACCACGCATGCGCTCAGGGTCAAGGCCGTTGAGGAAAACAACGTGCGGGACGAGGAGAGTGGCATTGTGATTAAGATTTCCGAGCCTCGCGAAGAGGTGCTCTTGACGCCGGTCAGTGGATTTTAAGATGAAGCCTCGCCTCATCATCGCCTTGCTGATTTCGCAGACGCTGTGGTGCGCTGCCGAGCCTGCCGAGGTGATGTCGGCATTGCCGCCGGGCGGACGATCATCGTGTCATGCACCGAGGGCTTGGCTCGGCCTGCACGTGGTCAAGCCCGATGAAACGGTCGCCGCCCACTTGCCGTCGCTGCCTCAGGGGGTGGGTTTCGTGGTGAAATCCATCGATGCGGGTGGTCCGGCACAAGTCGCGGGCATTCAGGAACTCGATTTGCTCTGGAAGATTGGTGACCAGATGCTGGTCAATGAAGCGCAGCTGGCCACCTTGTTGCGGCTCTCGAAGCCGGGCCAGGAGGTCGTGATCTCCGGGTTTCGAGGCGGCAAGCCTCTTGAGGTGAAGTTGAAGCTTGGGGAGGCCGCGGCATACGATCGGTCGGTGCCGGGTGAAATGGTCGAATCCACGATCCTGCCCGGGGCCTGTGGCGGGCCGATGCGTGTCGTCAATGTATCCGAGAAAAGCGCCAGTTTTGTCGCCGACGACGGAAAAGCCATGGTCCGCCGTGATGGCGCGCTTTTCAAAGTGAAAATCGACGGTGTGCACGATGAAGTGATCTTCGCGGGCGAGGTGACCATGGATGAAAAACTCGAAAAAGTGCCGGAAAGCTGGCGCCGGAGAATTCAAGTGCTTTGCCGAACTCTCGATCAAGCGCTGGATGGAGACATGATGCCCCTGCGGCAGCCACGCCCGCGAGTCGTGCCGCCGGTGTCTGTAACCCCGTAAAAAGGGCGGTCGGACAGATTTGTTAAGGGAATACCTTGCGTTTTTAGAGTCGGCTTCCCATCTTCTTTGGCATGCATCCTGATGTGGCGAAACTGGTTGAAGCCGGTCGCATTCCCAAACCGGTCGGCGAGCGCCTTTCTCAATTGGCTCCCGGAAACTTTTGTATTCACAAATCCTTCGGCGCCGGTAAGGTGATCGGCTGGGATCTACCTGGCAAAAAAGTCACCATCGACTTCGAAAAGTCGGCGGGTCAAACGATGGAGCTGCAGTTCGCATTCCAAAAAACCGAATGGATCGGCGCGGACGATTTCCGCGCGAAAAAAATCGAACAACTCGAGGAGCTCCGCAGCTTGGTGAAGAGCGACCCGCTCGCTCTCGTTGTCCATCTTCTTGAAAGCCATGGTGGCAGCATGACGGGGGATGCCTTGGAAAAGGAACTTTCCGGTGCCGTGATCCCTGAAGCCAATTTTAAAAAATGGTGGGATGCCACCAAGAAAGCCCTGCGCGAAAGCCGCCTCGCGGCTGTCCCTCAGAAACGCACCGAGGCGATCGTCCTTCGCGTCGGAGACCGCAGCCCCGCCGAGGCACTCGTCGCCGATTTCGAAGCCGCCCGCGACATCAAGGGCATGATCCGCGCCTTGGAAGCGATCGCCGCCGACATCGGCGCTTTCGAAAATGATACGGACGCCCTCAAGCGTCTCCTCAACGACATCGACGAAGGGGCGAAAAAGGCCGCACGCGTCCAGCTGGGGCAGGCGCTTCAACTCGTCGCCGCGCGTGACGAAGTCATCGGCTCGTCCAAGGCCCTTGAGCTGGATCCCTCCGCCGTCCGGCTTTCCGATCTTCTGCTCTCCGCAGATCCTACCCGCTTGGCTGACGAAGCCGGCACGCTTCCGTCCGGCCGCCAGCGCGCGGTTTACGAGGCGTTTCCAAATGCCTTCGCCGACGAATGGGTTAGCAAGATCGTCCAGGTGTTCGACCGTGTCGGTGCCCGTGGCGTGACCGAGATCGCCCGCATCTTGCTAGAGCGGGATGCGATGCCGGCTCTTGTCACCCACCTTCGTTCGGCGATTGCCCGCCGTGCTTTGGGTCCGGACGCCCTCATCTGGGTCTGCCGCGAGCGCAAAGGCCCCGCGCTCGAAGTCTTCAGTGCGGATGTCGGCGCTTCGGTGCTCAATCTGTTGGAAAACGACCATCTATCAGACGGTCCTCGCAAGACCTCGCGTCTCCAGTCACTGCTCGGTGATGACAAGACCTTGCTCACCGACCTCGTCGCCATCATGGACATCAACGAGACCCGCAACTTCGGCCGCCGTCTGCTCGACTGCCCCGTCTTCGGCGACCTTGAGAAAAAGTCCCTCATGGCCCGCATCATCAAGGCGCGGCCTGAAACGGTCGAACTTGTCAACGGCATCAACAGCAAGCGCCCGGAAGAAATCCTCCTCGTCTCGTGGGAAAGCCTCGAAAAGAAAAAGGCCGAACTCGACGACCTGATCCGCAACAAGATCCCGCAGAACCTCAACGATGTGAAAATCGCCCGGTCCTATGGCGACCTTCGCGAGAATTTCGAATACAAATCCGCCAAGGACTTGGAAAAATACCTCGGCCACCGACGCAACGCCTTGGACAAGGAAATCAACAACGCCCGCGGCACCGATTTCAAAGGCTCCGACGCCAGCAAGGTCAACATCGGCACCGTCGTCACCCTCGTGGATGCATCCGGCAAGGAAATCGACATGACCGTTCTCGGCGCATGGGATTCCATCCCGGAAACCAAGACCGTTTCCTACCTCTCCGAAGTCGGCAAGGCGCTCGTCGGCCGCGAACCGGGCGACACTGTCCAAATCCGCGATGAAGAGACCGAGGTCATGGCCACGCTGACGATTCGCTCGATCCGTCAGTTCAATCCGTAAATCTCAAACCCAGCCTAAATAACACAAAGTATACATTATGGACTACACTACCATTGTTGAAATCCGCGGCCGCGAAGTGATCGATTCCCGTGGCAATCCCACCGTTGAAGTTGACGTGCACCTTGAAGGTGGCGCGATCGGCCGCGCTTCGGTTCCTTCCGGCGCCTCCACCGGTGAAAACGAAGCGGTCGAACTCCGCGACGGTGACAAGGCCCGCTACGGCGGCAAGGGCGTGCTCAAGGCCGTCGAAAACGTCAACGCGATTCTTGCTCCAGGTCTTCTCGGCTATTGCGCTACCGAACAAGCCTCCATTGACGCGGCCATGCTCGCTTTGGACGGCACCTCCACCAAGAAGAACCTCGGAGCCAACGCCATTCTCGGCGTGTCCATGGCCGTCGCCAAGGCCGCTGCATCGCAGCTCGGTGTGCCACTTTACAAATACCTCGGCGGCCCGAATGCCAAGGTGCTTCCTGTCCCGATGATGAACATCATCAACGGCGGTGCACACTCCGATGCACCGATCGACTTCCAGGAATTCATGATCGTGCCTGTCGGTGCGCCAAGTTTCCGCGAAGCGCTGCGCTACGGTGCCGAAGTTTTCCACGCCCTTAAAAAGGTCCTTCACGACCGCGGTCTCTCCACCGCGGTGGGTGACGAAGGTGGCTTCGCGCCGAAACTCGACGGTGCGGAAGATGCGCTCGGCGTCATCGCCAAAGCGATCGAACTCGCCGGCTACAAGCTCGGTGACGACATCGCCATCGCGCTCGACGTCGCGGCCTCCGAATTCTTCGACGCCAAGCAAAACGCTTACGTCTTCAAGAAGTCCGACAAGTCGGTGAAAAGCGCCGAGGAACTCGTCGCTTACTATGCCGGCCTCCAGAAGAACTACCCGATCATCTCGATCGAAGACGGTTGCGGAGAAAACGACTGGGATGGATGGAAGATCATCACCGACCGACTCGGCAAGACGACCCAGCTCGTCGGCGACGACCTTTTCGTCACCAATGTCGATTTCCTCAGCAAGGGCATCCAGCTCGGCGTGGCGAACTCGATTCTCGTCAAGGTGAACCAAATCGGCACCCTCACCGAGACCTTCGACGCCGTCGAACTCGCCAAGGAAAACAGCTACACTTCCATCCTCAGTCACCGCTCCGGCGAGACCGAGGACAGCACCATCGCCGACCTCGCGGTCGCGACGAATTGCGGTCAAATCAAAACCGGTTCCATGAGCCGCTCTGATCGTATTGCAAAATACAACCAACTCCTCCGCATCGAGGAAGAACTGGGCGATGACGCCGTCTTCGGCATCAAGAAGCTCAAGGTTCTCAACAAGTGATCTAGGCGTTCCTGCCTTTGAGATCTTTACCAAACGGCGGACTCCGAAAGGGTCCGCCGTTTTTCGTGCCCGGATGCCGAGGCTTCGTCCGTAAAATTTACCGGACTAGAAGTGCAGTGGGGACAAGAGCGGCGCGCTCACCCAGAAGTTGTAATGAACGGGACTCCCGGCGCAGAGGGTGAGGTTTTTCAACTTCAGAATCTCACCGGATTCCAAGACCAGATACCTTGCCGAGGAGAGTCGGCCTTTGATCGGGGTGGGGCTGTCCGGCCAGAAGACGCCGACGCCCAAAAGGAGAGGTAGAATCGCGGTCCCGCGCGAGATCGGCAAATTTTTGCGGTCGAGAAGTGACACCTGCACCTTGTGCGGATCCGGCGTGTCATCGAGCATTTGCTGATGGGACTCCGACAATTCGTAGATCTCGTAGTTCATAATTTATAGAGGGATGTAGGATTGAGCTTCCTATGGATTTTTTAAAAATTGTCTAGTTCGAACTGCCGCGATTGCGAACTATTTGTAAATAAACTTCAGCCCTGCCGCAGCGCTCCCGTTCAAGGGGTGTTAGTCCGGAGCGGGCTTGTCGAGTGGGATCAACCACTTGCCTTGAAATTCACGGTGATGAATGCGCTCAGCCGTGCGACTCACGGTGGTGCAGCGGAATGCTCCTGCTCCCGCATCGGGCGCCGCCAATTCTATTTGAGAAGCCGAAATTCAATGTCCTTCAGACGGGATTCTCCCTTCCGAAACTGGCGGGATCCGAAGCCGAAACGGTGCTGTTCCTTGCCCGAATCCAGGGTGGGGATTCGCCGATCGAAACACTCGTCCAGATTCCGGGTGAAGATTTCCTTTTCGTCGACCAAGAGGGTGACTTGGCCCCGGTGAGAACGAATCCTGACCGCTGAATCGGGCTTTAACTCAAGGGCGACGGGCGGATTCTTCTCCGACGTGTCGTAGCCGAATTTTACCAAAGCCGCGCCCCGCTTGGTGGGCGTGGCTTCCGTGACACCGCAGACGGCGGTGGCGAAGCCCGTGTGTCCGGGCCAGTAGCCGATCACGCCACCGAACTGTGAGCCGGCGAGCTCGGCGGGATTGTCCAAACGTGCCCGCAGCTCGAAGTCGAGGCCTACGCGGGCATCGAGAATGACCCGCGAGGCGACCCAGTTCTTATCGTTGCGGACGCTTAAAACACCTTCTGCCTGCGCATTCCACGGGATCCCCGTGTCGGTGATCCAAAGCAACTTGCTTTCCTCATCCGTGAGTCGGACCCAGTCGCCCTTGGCGAAGCGCTGTTCCACGGCGATGGCGGCAAGGCGATGCCGCACGAGCGTGGCGGCGTCCACTTGGGAAGTCGTTGTGGGAAGCTGCAAGAGCCGTTGGTAAATGGGAAGGGCGCTGGCGCGCTCTCCCTTCCTGTAGGCGGTTTCGGCGCGCTGGAGATCGCTGAAAATCGCGGAGTCCGCCTGCATGGCGAGCCGCCCGCGCCACTCAAATGGCGGGATCCCGTAGGACGCGAGGGCGTTTTCCGCTTGGGGTCGGATGGGTCCTTTGAGCTGCTTGTAATAGCTCGCTGCTAGAGCGTAATCCCGGGCGAGGAAGGCATTGCAAGTGCCGTAGGAAAGGGCGTAGTGTACCTCCGCATCACTCTTGGCGTAAGGAATCGTCGCTTTTTCAATTTCCACCGTCAGCCGGCAGATCTCGGGGTCATCATGGAGCACGCTGCGGTCCGCCAACTCGGAGCCCACTGCGCCTACGGCTTTGTAAAGTCTCGTGGGAACGTCGGTGTCATAGCGCCGGGTGTTGGCGCAGGCTTTGCCGAAAGCGAGCATCAGGGCGTGACTGCCGCCCCAGCGAGGCCGGTATGCCCACAGGAGGGACTCGTACGCGGGCATGTAGTCGAAACAGGCGGTGATCGCGCGGTCGAACCACTCCCGCTCGTCGATGCCGTCGACCCCGGCTCCGCCCATGGTGACCGCGATCATGTCTTCGGCGGCGAAGGGTACGCCGGGATTCGCCTTCCATGCGGCGGAGAAATGGCGGCCGGCTTTTGCTAGGTTGCTGTAGAACCCCTTCCAGCCTTCTTCCGTGACCGTATTCGCATAGCCGGAGCCACGAAGTTTCCAAGCCGTGTTGCGTGCGAACTGGCCTAGCAAGGTGTCTTTCAGCCAGGAAGCCGCTTTGGACTTATTGAGAATCGCGGTGGTCTCGGCCTCCTTCCACTTTATGTAGAAAAGGACGTAACCTTGATTGCGATGGATGAATTGATAGAATCCCAAGCTGTCCTCGGGAGTCACGGAAGCGTCGAGAGCGGCTTGAAGATAGCGGGGGATCTCGTTTGCCATTGCGTCCCGCTTTGCCGGGTCTTTGGTTGCCCGGTGGTCGTAGCGCCCGCCCCACACCCAGCCGCAGGCAAAGAGTTTGAGGTGCGGTGAATCCCCGCCTTTCAGAAGATCGGGCAGGCGGCGTTCCGCCAGGGCCATCTGTTCGGGAGTCCGGGAGGACTGCGAGCTTTCGAGAAACGGAACTATCAGATTAAAGAGTGGATCGTCACAGCCCGCCGCGCTGATGGCCTTGCCCCGTGCGATCAAGGAAGCTGGCGGATAGATTTTCTCGCCAGTCTGTTCGTTCTTGTAGATCTCGCCACTGAGGTAGGGAGCTGCCTCGCGCAGCACGGCGACAGAGTCAGCGAGCCATGGCGAGCCGACATTGCGTGTGGGGAAATCCGCGAGGAGTTGCGCCTCGACCCATTTCGTCTGGCGCGTGCGGAAGCTTCGTTGCAGGCGTTCATCATCCTTCGGAACCTGGATCGGCGGAACGCTGACGTCGTTGCGCAGCGCGAGCCCATCACGCATCACCCCGTTTCCCTCGTCCGGACCATCGTCACCCATCTCGGGAAGTTCCGCGAACAACAGCAGCGGGAGCAGCGCGAAAAATGCAGTCAACAGGGGTGGCTTCATAGGGTGAAAGGCCGCTCTTCCCGGCGTGGATTGAGAGAGTGCGACAACTCAAAGAGGGCGCTGCTTGGGACTGAGAGGTCAATAAGAATTCCAAGAATTTCGCCGCTTTCCGCGGAGGCTTGTCTCTCTCGCAGGGAGTCGCTCGTCCTCGCCGGCTCGGTAGTGTCAAAGTGCAAGTTTCGACTGGCCACGCGAAAATGGATATGCGATGCCATCATTCGAACTTGATGATCCCACTCGATACCATTCAGCTTGAAACCTTCTCGCCACTGGTGGGCTGCGGCTTTGTCACTGGCGACGTGCGACTGGAGTTGATCGCAGTCAACCCATTGGGGCACAAGCGGACGGAAGCGGCTCGGGATCCTTTCGCGTTGAAATTGCGGGGCCCGCAAGGCTTGCGCCTGGGGCAGGGGATTTACCGCTTTGAGTGCGAGGGCCTTGGCGGGATCGAGTTTTTCATCACTCAGGTGGGCGACGGATCGCAAGGGTCGGAGTTTGAAGCGATCTTTACTTGAGTGCTGTCCACTCCATGAGTTGATAGACGCCCTTATCTTCGGTCACTCGGAAGCCGAGACGTTGGTAGAGTTGGCGTGCTGGATTAAAGGATTCGACGTGGATCGTCAGACTCTTGTCAGCGGCGGCGGCCTGGGTCTGCAAGTCCCTCAGTAAATGCGTGGCTATACCCTGACCGCGATGGGCGGGAAGCAGTGCGATGTCCATGATGCGGATCTCCTGCGCCCAGTGGGCGATATAAAGGCGACCGATGGCGAGAGTGCCGGACTCGATCACTAAAAACTGCGCGGTCGGATAGTGCAGGCGATAGTGTGCGTCTTGGGCGTGAAACTGCATGGTGCAGAACTGCACCTTCTGGGCGCTGCTCCAGTCCGTAGCAGCCAGCTCGGCACTGCGGGTGCTCGAATAGACGGCGATGAGAAATTCCGTGTCCGCCGGAGTCACCGGGCGCAAGGCGATCGACGGATTCTCAGGCACGCTGGGTGAAGCAGGCTTCGAGAATGCATTGTTTTTTCCCATCACCCACCGGGAACAGGGCGAAATCCATCGGATCAAGATGCGGGTGGGTCACCCGGCAAGTACCGCCGGCGGTGAGAAAATCTTGCTGGCCTGCAAAGAGCAGGGAAAAAGCGATGAAACTCCCCATCGGGGCTCTCAGGTTCGAAGCCGGACTGATTTGGATGAGCTTGCAATTCGCACGGCCTTCGCCTTCACGTTCGAGGGTGAATTCGGTATTCAAGTAAGGCAGGAACGAATCGCGACTGATGGCGGTCGCACCTGGGACAATCCGCTCCCCGGTGCGCGTGCCTGCCGACTCAGCGGGGGTGGGGGATGTGGCTTTGGAGGCCGGCGATTCCGTGCCCCGTGGAGTCTTGTTGGAGAGTCCGAAGTAGGCGGCGGCACCGGCGACGACTCCCGCCCCCCCCCAGCTGAGAATCTTGCGGCGCGTGGGATCAGGCGTCGTGGCAAGAGGTGGCTTCGTCATGGGTTGGTAGTTACCACCTCGTCGAATCCATGTCGCGGAAAAAAATCGTTCATTCGATAAATGGGTGATCGACTTGAGGGATTTTACAGACACCATGAGTCCGTCCGATATTTGAATCTATCAACTTTATTTTATGGCTGAACCCTTCCTCAGTGAAATCCGAATTTTCAGCTTTGGCTTCCCTCCCCGGGGTTGGGCGATGTGCGACGGGCAACTCCTGCCCATCAACCAAAACCAGGCGCTCTTCTCGCTGCTGGGCACGACGTACGCTGGGGATGGGCGCGTCAACTTCGGCCTGCCTGACCTGCGCACTCGCACCCCGATCCACTCTGGAAACGGTCACACGCTCGGCGAGCGGGGAGGCGAGCAGTCCCATACGCTCTCGATCCCCCAAATTCCGTCTCACACGCACGTTCTTGGAGGCGCATCGGAGGGCGGGGACACGCCCCTCGCGGCCGGCAACCTGCTCGGCGCGGCAGCGGGCCTCTACGGCCAGCCGCAGAATCTCACTTCGCTACTCCCTGCGACTGTCTCGAACGTCGGCGGAAGCCAGGCGCATGAGAATATGCAGCCTTATCTCACTCTCAATTTCTGCATCGCCCTCCAGGGCATCTTCCCGTCTCAGAACTGAGCTTTAATCCTCAACCTCAATCTTCAACTTCATGGCACAACCATACGTCGGCGAAACTCGAATGTTTGGGGGGAATTTCGCTCCTGCGGGCTGGATGTTCTGCGAAGGACAGCTTCTTCCCATCTCGGAAAACGAAACGCTCTTCAACCTCATCGGCACGACCTACGGCGGCGATGGGCAATCCACCTTCGCCCTGCCGGACCTGCGTGGCCGGCTGCCGGTTCATCAGGGAAATGGCTTCACCCTCGCGCAAACCGGAGGCGTGGAGTCGGTCACCCTCGCGACGAGTCAGATTCCCGCTCACACGCACCCTTTGCTGGCGTCCCAATCCGTGGTTTCTGGCTCGACTCCTAGCAACAACGTCCTTGGTCAATCCGCATCATTTCAAATGTATATCCAACAGGCCCCCACCGTCGCGATGGCTGCTAACGCAATCGCTCCTGTTGGCGGCAGCCAGCCGCACGACAACATGCAGCCTTACCTGTGCGTGAGCTTCATCATCTCGCTCTTCGGAATTTTCCCGTCCCAATCCTAAGCCGGGCGAAGTCTTTCCCCTATCCACTTTCACCCTTTCCTCTTTCCATGGATCCATTTGTCGCTGAAATCCGCATCTTTCCGTTCAACTTCGCGCCCAAGGGGTGGGCGTTTTGCAATGGTCAGCTTTTGCCTATCTCGCAAAACACCGCCCTCTTCTCGCTCCTCGGCACGACGTATGGCGGCGATGGGAAGTCCACCTTCGCCCTGCCCGACCTTCAGGGAAGCGCACCGATGCATCCGGGTCAAGGTCCCGGGTTGTCGCTTTACGATCTGGGGCAAACGGGCGGTTCGCAAGCCGTAACCTTGTTGGAATCTGAAATACCAACACACGGTCATGCGTTGTCAGCTTTCTCAAGTCCCGGCAACGGCACTACGCCCGATCCTTCATTAGCGCTGGCGAGGTCGAAAGGTGGAGCCGCTTACAAGGCGGCTCCTCAAACCATGGTGGCCTTTTCGCCGCAAGCATTGGGCATTGTCGGCGGCAGTCAGCCACACAATAACATGATGCCGTATCTCACACTAAATTTCTGTATCGCGCTGCAAGGGGTCTATCCTCCACGGACCTGATGCAAGTTGGTTCCGAATGCATCACTTCCTCCACTTCCTCCTATGTTTATGAAATTTTTGCTCACTCGCGCCCTTTGCGTAACCTGTCTCTTTTCTTTGACGCTGATTGGCTCAGGACTGACGAGCGGCCCAGTGATCACAGCCACCAAAGACGACGCTGTTCCGGCTGCGACGGCCAAAGTCGGCGGCAGCACCGTCACCTACACGAACACGGTCAAGAACACAGGCTCCGTCGATGCGACGGGGGTGACATTCACTGATCCGGATGTGGCACACACGGCTCTGAGTGGCGCGGTGAAGGTCACGCCCGTCGCCTTCGACGATGCTTACAACGCCGTGGGGAACACGCTGCTTACCGTCAATGCGGCAAATGGTCTGTTAGTAAACGACATCGACTCCGACCACTTGCCGCACGTCGGGACCAACGTGAAGGTCGCCAGCGTCACGCGTACAGGCGGTGCCGTGTCGGGCAGCACTCTCACCGTCGCGGCCGACGGCTCATTCACCTATCTGCCGGGCCTCGGGGGCACTGGCACGGAGATATTCACCTACCTCATCACGGATTCGGACCTGCTAGACAGCGTCACGACCGGGACGATCACATTCACCGTCACTGGACGCGTGTGGTATCTGGTCAATGGCGGCAGCGGGGATGGTCGCAGCACCACGCCGTCGGGCAGTCCCAGCGCAATGTCCACTTCGGCAAATGCGCCCACGGACGTCATCTATGTGTATTTCAATGCCAGTTCGCTCAACGGGGCTTTCACACTGGCCAACGGTGTGAGTCTCGTCGGCGAAGGTGTCGCGCTCGTGGTCAATACCACGACGTTGCGGGCCGCAGGCAGCATTCCAACGATTCTCAACTCCGCAGGAAATGCGGTCTCGCTCGGCCAAAACAACACATTGTCCGGATTCAACGTCGGCAGCACGTCGGGGACGGCGCTCGTGGGAGCCAGCGTCGGCGCGCTGGGCGTCAGCACCGTGGCCATCAATACGACCGGTGCGGGCCTTGACCTGACGGGTAGTGCGTCTCCTGCGTTGAACGTCGTGCTGACCAGCCTCACTTCGAGCGGCGGGACGAACAATGTGAAGCTTACGACCTTGGGTGGAATCGTCAATGTCGGCAGCGGCGCGCTGTCGGGCAGCAGCGGCTCGGCAGTCGTCGTGAATGGCGGAACGGGCTCCGTCAGCTACAGCGGCACCCTCACTCAAACGACCGCCGCTCGCGTCGTTGACATCCAGAACAAGACCGGTGGCACGGTCGCCTTCAGTGGAGCGATCACCTCAAACAACGGCACGGGCCAGGGCATCTTCCTGAATGCCAACACGGGGGCGACGATCAATTTCACAGGCGGCTTGAGCCTGAGCACCGTGGCCAACAACGCATTCACCGCGACCGGCGGCGGCACCGTCAGCGCGACGCAGAACAACACGAGCATCGTCAACACGCTGACCACCACAACCGGCACGGCGCTCAATGTCGCGAACACGACTATCGGTGCAAGCGGGCTGATTTTCCGGAGCATCACGGCTGGCACCGCAGCCGGGAGCGCGGGGTTCGGCATTAGCCTGAACACGACCGGCGCGAGCGGCGTAATGACCGTCACGGGAAATGGCACGGCGGGCAGCGGCGGGACCATCCAGCACAAAACCGGCGCTGACGGGTCCACCACCTCCGGTATCGGCATCTACCTGAACAGCACGTCCGGCGTGTCACTGTCGCGGATGCTGTTGCATGATTTCGACAACTTCGGCATCCGCGGCACGTCGGTCACCGGCTTCTCGCTGACGAACTCGACCATCAACGGTGTGAACGGCACGACCGAGGCCGGCGGCTCCGAGGAGGGCGCGATTCGTTTCGACGGCCTGTTCACGAGCGGTTCATTCCCCACGGCGCAGATCACCGGCTCCACGATTCAGGGCGGTTATTCCGTCAACGTCCGCGTCCAGAATACCACCGGGACGCTCAATCGCCTGCTCATCGACAACTGCACCCTTGGTCCGGTGGACCCCAGCGCCACCCACGGCGGCAGCAGTGTGCTCTACGACGCCGCGAGCGGCGCCACGTTCAACTGGACCGTCTCGAACAGCTCCTTTACCGCCTCGCGCTCGCACATGCTGAACGCCACCGGGCACGGCGGCTCGCACATGGATGCCATCGTCTCCACGAATAATATCATCAACGGCGCCGCTGCCGCGAACATCCTGAGCGGGGCCGCCGGCATCGTGCTACAGGGTGGCGACCTCGGGGCCGCAGACCTGACCTTTAACATCACGGGCAACAACATCAGCACCACCTCGGGAGCGAAGGGCGCAGGCATCAATATTTTCAGGGCGACCAATTCGGCCAGCGGGCTTTTCGACGGCACCATCGCGAACAACAATATTGGCGTCGTCGGCCAGACCCTCTCCGGTGCCTCGAACAGCGCGCCCGCGATCTGGATTCAGGACCACGGCGCCGGCACCTTCAACACGTTGATTCAAAACAACATCATCGTGGAATACGGCGAGGAGGCCATCGACCTGCAAGGGACGGGCGCTCCGGCAAATCTCCGCGCCAGCACTTTGAACGCGTCGATCTTCGGCAACGTCGTGACGCCAAATGCCGCGAACGGCTTCTGCGGTTTGAATATTGAGCAGGGCGCGGTCACTGGCGACGCGGGCACCATGAATATCGTCGTCGGCAACGCCTCCGGCACCTCGCCGCAACGGAATAATTTTCAAAATGGCGATCCGACCAACACCACCGACATCCAGATTCTGAGAGCAGGCTCGTCCAGCACCGTGCTGAATCTGTCGAGAAACGGTTCGGGGTCGGCAACACCTACGCTGGTTCTTCAGGACGACAACATCGGCGGGGCGGCGACGTCTGTCGGCGATTTTTCGCCTGGGAATCGGAACCTCGTCAACACGCTCCCGACGCTGCCCACGCATTTGATGTTTGCCGCAGGTGGTATCGAGCGGGCCGATGCGACGGTGATGGACTTGGGAACAAACAATGTCAATTTGCCCGTCAGCATCACATCCGCCGCGCAGGCAGTCACACCTTCCGTAATCCCGACCACGGTCACGGCCCCGCTTTCCAAAGCTGCCACCCCTCCCGCAGTGCTCACTCAGGCGGAACTCGATTCCATCGTCTCCGCCGCCATCGCGCGTTGGGACGCGACGGGGCTCACCAAGGAGCAGCTCGCCCGGATGCGCAGCGTCACCTTTGAAGTCACCGATCTTCCGGGTTGGTATCTCGGCGAGGCAAACGGCACGCGCATCCGCGTGGACAACAACGCCGGCGGCAACGGCTGGTATGTGGACGCCAGCCCGGAGAGCGACGAGTTGTTCGGCACGATCATTTCGCCGACGCGACGCTACACCGATCCCGCCAGCGCACCGGCCGGGCGCATTGATTTGTTCTCCGCGGTGCTCCACGAGTTCGGCCACGCACTGGGCCTCTGCGATTCCTATGTCGCGCTGGATCGCGACAGCATCATGTTTGGTAATCTCACGAAGGGTGAACGCCGCTTCCCGGCGAAGGGCCAGGCCATCGGCGCGCAGCCGAACGAGGATGGCGTGACGCATTTCCTCGGCGCACCGATCAGCCTAGGCACGCTGCCAGCGGGCAAGAGCGTGAACATCATCTACACGGTACAGGTCGAAAATCCGATCTCCCCCACCACGACCACCTCGACGAGCAGCCAGGGCACGGTAAGTGGCAGCAATTTCGCGAGTGTGCTCACCGACGATCCGACTGTGGGCGGCGCAGCCGATCCTACTGTGACTCTCCTTGCCCCACCGCCAACGGTGACGCTCAGTACCACCGCAATCGGTGCCAACGCGACGACCGTTTTCATCAACGGCACTAACTTTGATCCGACTGCGTCCAACAACACCGTGACGTTCAGCGGCGCAATCACCGGCCCTGGCACTGTCACCGCTGCCACGACGACCCAACTCACCGTCACCATCAGCGGTCAGGTGCTGGGAGCATTGAATGCAGTGGTCGGCACCCTCGCCGGCAACAGCGGTGTGGCAGTGCAGGTCGGCACCGTCGTGCCTGCGATCACCGCGGACACCTCGAATCTTGCCGCCTCCGCGACCTCGATCGTGATCAACGGCTTTGGCTTCTCTTCTACCCCGGCGAACAACACCGTCGTGTTCACCGGCGGCACGGCCGGCACCGTCACGGCAGCCTCCAGCACCCAGCTCACCGTCAATGTGTCCAACCTGACGAGTGGCAGTTTGACCGCCACCGTCGCGGTCGGAGGCTTCACCAGTTCGAGTGCTCAGATCGCAACCGTGTTCCCCGTGATCACGGGCAGCACCGCGAATCTCGGAGCCAATGCAACGAGTCTCGTGATCAACGGATCAGGCTTTTCGACCACCCTTGCGAGCAATGTGGTGACTTTCAGTGGAGCGATCACAGGCACACCAAGCGTGACGGCCGCCACGGCAACCTCGCTCACCGTCACCCTTTCGGGCCAGGTAATCGGCGCCCTAAATGCAGTCGTCGTGACCAACGGCATCAGCAGCGGAGCTCCGGTCCAGGTGGCCACGATCATTCCAGTGATCACACCGAACACGGCGAACGTTGCGGCCAATTCCCCGGGCTTGTCGATCAACGGCTTTGGTTTCAACGCGAACCCGCTCAATGACAACGTGACGTTGAGTGGCGCAGGCACCAGGTCGGGTCCGCCAACAGCAGCCTCCACGACGGGTCTGGGTGTCAGCCTGCCATCCCCCGTTACGGCAGGGGTCTTGAATGCCACCATGACGAACAACGGCATCAGCAGCGGTGCCCCGGTTCAGGTGGCCACCATCACGCCGGTCGTCAGCTCCAGCAGTGCCAGTCTCGCGGCCACCGCGACCTCGGTCACCATCAATGGCTTCGGCTTTGACACCACATCCGGAAACAACTTGGTTTCCTTCAACAACGGCGCGCTCGGCAGCGTGACGAGTGCCACCAACACGGCCCTGACCGTCACCTTCTCCGCCAAGCCCACCAGTGCCGGACCTCTTACGGCAGTCGTGACCACCAATTCGGTCAGCAGTGGAACCGCCGTGCAGGTTGCTAACGTCGGTCCCGTGGTTACGGCCAATACGGCCCAGATTCAATCCTCCGACAGCACAGTCACCATCAATGGCTTCGGCTTTGCCAGCCTTAATGCCAACAACACGGTGACGTCGCATTGCGCCAAGTAGAATGACACCGGGAAGGGGATGACAAATCGGCTGTAGTCGGTCGTTGCGCCAGAAAGAATGACACCCAGATGCGAACACTAT
>JAYWDF010000166.1:0-2365 GCA_043779985.1 Akkermansiaceae bacterium
GCCTTGTTCATCATGTCCTCGTTTAGCACGGAGACGGTCCGGCTGCCGATCGTGATCAATTCTTCGACCTACTCGATCGCCATTTTGGTGGTGTTGACGGCGTCGGCTTTGTCCTTCGCCCTGGTGGGCCGGATGATCGGAAAACTCGACATGGTCGGCGTTTTGAAAGCGCGGGATTGACCCGGGGGCGGACTGAGTGGGGACTCGGAACCGCATGAAGATCGCTGCCAATTTACTAATTAACGTGATAAATCATCATTTTCGATTGATTTTTTAGAAATCCGTGATATTTGTCAGGGGCATTTTAAAAAGTTAATCATGCCAGCGGATCCAACTTTCAGATTTCCCATCAGCCGGAGCTCCGTGCTCTCATGGATCTGTGGTCTTATGGCGTTGGCCCAGCTCTGCCAAGGCCAGACGCTTTACAGCTTTGGAAATCTCACCGCGGAAGAGCAGCTCTACATGGAATTCATCAACCGGGCACGGGCGAATCCGACGGCTGAGGGAGTGCGACTCGCCGACAGCACGGACCCGGATGTGGTGGCCGCCATGCTCCAGTTCAGCGTCGACAAGACGATGCTGAAGAGCGAATTCAGCGCCCTACCGGTGTTGCCGCCATTGGTGCCGAATGCAAGCCTGACGACCTCGGCGCGGAGCCACTCCGCCTGGATGTTGGCGAATTCCGTCCAGGCCCACGACGAAACCAACCCGGCAAATACTCCGTTTACCCGGATGGTTGCAGCTGGCTACACCTACAGCACTGCAGGCGAAAACGTCTATGCCTACTCAAAAAGCGTGTGGCACGGGCACGCGGGTTTTGAGGTGGATTGGGGCACGGGCGGCACCGGTGGCATGCAGGCCGGGCGCGGACATCGGGTGAATATCCACAGCTCTGCCTTCCGTGAAATTGGCGTGGGCATGGCAATCGGCTCGAACGGGACCGTCGGCCCCCAACTCGTGACGCAGGATTTCGGATCCCGCACGGGCATTCCCTCGCTGGGCACTGGAGTCGCCTATTACGACCTCAACACCAATAATTTCTATGACATCGGCGAGGGCATCGCCGGACTCACGGTGAACGTGAGCGATGCCACCTACTACTGCACCACCGCGATCGGCGGCGGATGGGTGGTGCCCATGCCGACCACGGCTGCTGCTACCCGGACCGTCACTTTTTCCGGCCTCAATGTGAATCAAACAGCCAGTCTCGTCCTGCCCCTCTCGAACAATGCCAAGGCGGATTTGAAGCTGACCTACGCCCCGCCGTCGATCACCAGCGCTGCGACGGCTCCGGCTGATAGCCCGCACACCGTCGCCTTCACCGCAGTCGGCGGGGCGACAGCTTACAAGTGGAATCGCTGGACCTCCAGCACCGCGGCTGCGGAAAATTGCGAAAATACCACCAACATCACCCGTCTCACCCCGGCAAGCTTCGCCGTCGTCAACACCACCATCAAACAAGCGGGCGCCGCATCGTTCCACATCGTCAACGAGACGGGACTTTCTAGCAATTGGATCCAGCTCAACCCGGTTTACTACGGACAAGCGTCACCCTCCATTTCCTTTCAAAGCAGCGTCCGTTACGCCATGACGGTTGAGAATTTCAAAGTCCAGGTTAAGGAAGAGGGCGGCGCGACAGCTTGGGTAGATGTCTATAGCCAAGCTGGATCGGGCGGCGCAGGAGAATCGACCTTCACCCTCCGCAGCGCCGCGCTCACCGCAATGGCGGGCAAGGCATTCCGCGTGCGCTTCCTGCTGGATCCCGGCAATGGCAGTCGTTATGGTGCTACTGAGTCGACCACCGGCTGGTTCATCGACGCCATCGCGTTTTCCGGAGTCTCAGGGCTGGCAAATCAGGTGACCCAAACCCTCGCAGGCACCAGCGGCAGCTTCACCCCCAGTCTCGGATCCTACCTCATGTCCGTCGCTCCGGTGATTTCGAGTCTCGATTTTCCTGCTTCCTATCAAACCCTAACGATCTCTGCCGCGGTCCCCGCGGCACCGGCGTTCACCACTCAGCCCGCCTCCACCACCATCAGCACCGGCAATACCGCTACCTTCACCGTGGCGACATCCGGCAGCGCGCCCACGTTTCAATGGTATCTAGGAAATGCCGGGACCACCACCAGCCCGATCTCAGGAGCCACCGCCGCGACTTACACGACACCGGCACTGGGCGCCACGACCAATTATTGGGTGCGCGCCACCAATGGCCTCGGCACCGCGGATTCCACCACGGCGACCGTGACGATCGCCGTCGCGCCGGCCATCACCACGCAACCCGCAGCCTCCACCACTATCAACAGCGGCGGCACCACCACCTTGACCGTGGCCGCCTCGGGCACCTCGCCAACCTTCCAGTGGT
>JAYWDF010000167.1:0-2360 GCA_043779985.1 Akkermansiaceae bacterium
GGCTCGGGTGGAAGCGGCAGCGTCGTCCTCGATGGCGTGACGTTCAGAAACAATTACGACAACACCTACGACTCTTGGTCCGGTTTTGCCGTGTCCAACCAAACGGACACGACCACCGCCGGATACCTGAACCAATACAGCGCCTACACCGGCAGCGGGGCAGGGGGCTCGGCCAAATACGCCGTCGGCTACTACTCGACCTACGAAACGGCGACGACGAACATCACCTTCGCCACGCTCACGGACCTCGCCGGAAAAGGCACGCTCCTGACCAACACCACCTACGCCGCCCTCGACATGATCAACGGCGGCGGCTTCGGCTCGAAGAAATTCGGCGGTCCTACGGGAAATGACGCGGACTGGCTCCTAGTCACGATCCAAGGCTACACGGCCGGACTCGCGGCCGGATCTGCCGTGAACTTCTACCTCGCCGATTTCCGCTTCCCCGACAATTCGCAGGACTACATCGTGAATGACTGGCGCTACGTCGATTTTTCCTCGATCGGCAGCGTGGATGAACTCCGTTTCAGCATGTCCTCCTCAGACAACGACGCTTTCGGCACGCTGACCCCCACATACTTCGCGATGGACAATTTCCTCGCCGTTCCGGAACCGTCGTCCTTGCTGATTTCGCTTTCCAGCCTTGGCTTGCTGGTCCGCAGGAAGCGGTGAAATCCATGAAATTCCGCTCAAATATGATCCGCAGGGTGTCCGCCGTTTCGTGCGGTCTGGCACTCTGCGGCTTCATGCCCGCCGCTCTTGCCGGTCCGTATTCCGCCGCGCTGAATGATCCGGCGAATGCCTACGACGCTCCGGTCCCGGGCTTCGTCGGGCCGAACGGCATCGGCAAAGCGCGGCTGGACAGCTTCACTGTCGATGGCAACGGCAATCCGATCTATCAAAACTCGGACAATTTCGTAAACCCCCTGTTTTTTGGTTGGGCCGCCTCGGTGACCCGCTACGAGCGCTCGGATTCGGACCTTTCCTTCTCCGATCCCGAGCTCGGCCTCGGCGCGGTGACAGGGGACAATTTCGACGTCGTCTCACTCGGCGATCTCAGCGCTGCGGCGATCACCGCAGGCGCCGCGCGTGGCTCGATCACCGTGGAACTGTCAAAGCCCGTTCAAAACCTCGACGGCGCGGACTTCGTGGTTTTTGAAAACGGCTACATCACCCAGTCTAACCAAGGCGGTGCCGGAATCGGCGGAGTCTTCGGCGAGCTCGCGGAAATCTGGGTTTCCGCAAATGGCGTGGATTTTGTCAAATTTCCCACCACCTCGCTCACCGCCGCCTCGCCTGGCATGTATGGCTCGGTAGATCCCACGAACCTCCGCAATCTTGCCGGGAAACACGTCAACGCCTACGGAAATTCCTGGGGCACGCCCTTCGATCTAGCACAAGTCGGGCTGGCGCAGATCACCCACATCCGTATCGTCGATGTTCCCGGAAACGGCGCGTTTCTCGATCAATCCGGCCACCCGATCTACGACGCCTGGCGCACCTTTGGCTCCGGCGGATTCGACCTCGAGGCGGTGGGAGCCATTTCCACCCGCATGACCTTCGCCGAATGGCCGCAGTTGGAAAAGCTACCCATCACGGACCGCCTGCCCGCTGCGGATCCTGACGGCGATGGCGTTCCAAACCTCCTCGAATACGCCTTCTCCGCCGCTCCTTGGAAACCGGATGTCGTCACGCCCGCCCTCATCATGGCCGACGGTCGCGGGGAAATCAGCTTCACCCGGGACGAGCGTCTGACAGACCTCGTTTACGAAGTGCAGACCTCGTCCACCATGGCCCCAGACAACTGGGTCACCATCGCCAGCAGCACCGCCGGCGCTCCGATGCAGGGCGCTAACGGCCACGCTCCTGTCATTTCGGAAAACTCCGCGGACGCCATTCAAAGCATCGGCGTGATCCGCAAGGTGACTGTGCGCGATACGGTTTCCGGCCCACGCCGGTTTTTGCGAGTGAAGGTCAGCACGATTCCTGCAACGCTCCCGAACCCATGATGGATCTCCGACAACGATCGAAGCGCTCCGGCCGGGGATTTTCCCTCGTCGAGCTGCTCGTCGTCATCGTCATCATCGCCACGCTGGCCGCGCTTTCCTACACCGGTAGCCGTCGCTTGATCACTAGCGCGCGGATCGTCGAGAGCTCGAACAACCTGCGCTCGCTCGCCATCGCAAACTGCACCTACCTCGCCGACTACGGCGTCTATTGCCCTGCCGACGATCAATCAAACAACCGACGCTGGCACGGTGCGCGCAGTTCCGCCACCGGTCGCTTCGATTCCACCAAGGGATTTCTTTCCCCTTATCTCGGCAAGAGCCAGCAGGTTTCCGTCTGCCCGCTTTTCCGCG
>JAYWDF010000168.1:0-6979 GCA_043779985.1 Akkermansiaceae bacterium
TGGAACCCTCAGCACCAGCACCCAAGCCTATTCACTCGTCATCAGCGGCGGCAGCTCAGTGGAGAGCAATCCCCCACCGAATCTCACCCTCACCTCCCCACAAACCGGAAGTTTCTATCTGCCAGGCGCTCCCATCACCCTCTCCGCCAACGCGAGCGATCTGACCATCGGCGGCGCACCGGGCGCGGTCACCCAGGTCGAGTTTTTCAACGGCACCACCTCGCTCGGCGTCGTTAGCACCGCGCCTTATGCATTGGACTGGACCCCGCCGTTCGCCGGCACTTACAGCATCACCGCCAAAGCCACTGATAACGAAAGCGCAGTCGCCACATCCACAGCCGCGTCGATCACCGTCTTATCGGGTGACGGAACGCCTGTCGTTTCCTCCTTCACACCCACCAGTGGTGTCGGCGGATCGCTGGTCATTCTCACCGGCTCGAATTTCGTAGGTGTTTCTTCCGTGAAATTCAACGGAGTGGACGCCGTTTTCATCGTTGATTCCGCTGGCCAGATCACCGCCACCGCTCCCGCCCTCGCCACCACGGGCACTATTTCCGTCACAAACACTTACGGCACTGGAACCAGCACCGGCAGCTTCACCCCCGTGCAATCGCCAGTGCTCATCAGCCAGATCTACGGCGCGGGTGGCAACAGCGGTGCGGCTTTGAAGCAGGATTACGTCGAGCTCTACAACCGCAGTGCGTCGTCGGTCAGTCTGACCGGTTGGTCCGTGCAGTATGCTTCATCTTCCGGCACCACTTGGGCGGTCACCGCGCTCACCGGATCGATCGCTCCCGGCAAATACTATTTGATCGGTCTGGCGAGCGGTACTTCAGGTGCAACCATCCCGACTCCGGACGCAAGTGGCATTACCGGCATGAGCGCCACCAATGGCAAAGTCGCACTGGTGAATTTCACCACCGCGCTCTCGGGTTCCTCACCCGCGGGCACCATCGGGCTGCAGGACTTCGTCGGGTTTGGGACCGCCAACGCTTATGAAGGTGCCGCGGCTCCCGCCCCGTCCACTACCACCGCCATTTTCCGTGCGGGTGCGGGTTCCACCGATTCAGGAAACAACGCCGCCGACTTCGCCGCCGCCACTCCGAATCCGCGTAACTCCGCTGCTGGTCCTGCGGTCACCCCGGTCATTACCAGTGCCACCACGGCCACCGGTGCCACAGGGACCGCGTTCTCCTATCAGATCACCGCTTTCAATGGGCCCACTTCCTTCGCTGCTACCACCCTGCCGGACGGCCTGACGGTCAACACCGTCACCGGCTCGATCACCGGCACCCCCACTGTGGCGGGAACGTCCAGCGTGACCATTTCGGCTATCAATTCGGCCGGGCCGGGCACTGCGATTCTCTCAATAACGATCAATCCGTCGGGGGGCGGCGGAACGACCAATCTATTGAGCGAAGATTTCGCCGCGCTCACTACAGACGGCGACACCGCCGTAACCGGGACTGGTTCACCCGGCACCACCGAACTCACCAGCTTTAGTCCTAACTTTCCGACCACCGTCAAACTGTTTCCAGCAGGCGGAAAGGCGAAATTGGGGATCTCATCGCTGATAGGCTCAATGACCAGCAAAATCCTCGATTTGAGTGCAAATGGAGGAACCTTCTACGTGAGCTTCAAGGTCAAAGGCTGGACGACGGTCGAGGGAGGTATCAAGGTCACGGTCACCGGCTTGCCTCCGCAAACAGCCACTTATACCAACAAGATTGCCGACTCCTACGCAACCAAGATTCTCAGCTTCACCGGTGGTGCCGCCAATTCCACCGTCAAGTTTGAAACTACCGCCAAGCGGGCGTTCTTAGACGACATCCTAGTGTATTACGGCGGCACACCGGCCACTCCCGCGATTACCGCCACCGGCCCCCTCACCGCCGTCAGCACCACCTACGGCACCGCCTCTGCCACCCCGAGCAGCTTCAACGTTTCCGGCGCAAACATGACAGCAGGCATCCTCGTCAGCGCGCCTGGCGGCTTCGAGGTTTCCCTAACCGCAGCTTCCGGCTACGCGTCCACTGTGACCATACCCGGCACCGGCACCATCGCCAGCACCCAGGTATTCCTCCGCCTCGCCGCCGCCACCACCGCCGGTTCCTACTCTGGAAATATTACCTGCAGCAGCGCGGGAGCCAGTCCGGTCACCCTGCCGACAGTCATCAGCGACGTTCGCCTGAAACTGCTCACCATCACCGCCGACAACCTGAGCAAATCGGCAGGCACCACGCTGAGCTTGGGGGCGTCGCAAAGCGCCTTCACCTCCAGCGGACTCGTGGGCCTTGAAAGCATCGGCACCGTCACCCTGACCGCTAGCGGAGGAACCGCGACAGGCGATCCGGCAGGCACCTATGTCATCACCCCCAGCGCCGCCACCGGAGGCACCTTCAGCGCGAGTAACTACGATTTCAACTACATCGACGGCACGCTCACCGTGACCGCCCCCACCTATTCCGATTGGCTGACCGCCTATCCGCTCGGTGGTTTCACCGCCCTCAATGACGACGCCGACCATGACGGCCTGCCCAACGGCATCGAAAACCTCCTCGGCACCTCGCCAAGTGCGGCCAACCCCGGTCTCACCCAGGTTTCCGCCACCGCCACCACCCTTGTCTTCCGCCACAGCCAGTCGAATACTCCGGCGAGCGATCTGACCGCCAGCTACGAGTGGTCCGCCGATCTAATCCTCTGGCAGGCCTCCGCCGCCACGGCGGGCGGGACCACCGTCACCATTTCTGCCGCGACGATCACCGACACTGCCGCACCGGCCAATGATCTCATCGAGGTCACCGCCACGGTCACCGGCACCCCCAAGCGGCAACTCTACGTGCGCCTCAAGGCGGTGCGATAGTCGGTGGGGGCGGCTGGTGCCCGCCGCTTGCGGATCACCACGCATGCATTGCTTTCCGCTCGGAAAATCCCAACACTCGTCCTGAGTCGAGGCATCGTCGTGCCAGGACGACACTTTTCCACCCATTCGATGACACTCAGAACTCTGAACGTCGCTCTCGCGGCTGCGGCCGTAATCGCCATTCCTTGCCACGCTGCGGAAACCACTCCCGCCGCCACCGCTTGCGACGCGCTCTGGAACTGCGCGATCCTCTATAAAAGCAAGGAGAACCCGATTCTTCAGGAATTCGCCCTGCAAGGACGCATCCATGTCCAGTATGCCGTCGGCAGTTCGAACCAGGGGAATTTTAACTCAGGCGATTTGCAGGAACTCGGCGTTGAAACCTGGGGAAACGTCGATGTCCGGCGCTGGTATATGGGATTCAAATCCACCCTTTTCCAAAACCTGAAAGTCCAGGGCCACGCAATCATCAACCCCGACTGGGGTCCGGTGTACGGCGGACTCTTCGACCTCAACGCGACGTGGGGAGTGAACGAACAACTGCAGATCAATGCCGGCAAACTGGAGACCAAATTCTCCAAGGAATATGAAATCTCCTCGCGGGAAATCGTCACGCTCGAGCGCTCGCTTCTGGTCAACCAGCTTTCACCGGGACGGCTCACTGGCGCATGGGTGAACGGCAAAAATGTCGCCGGACCTTGGATTTACGAATTCGGGGTCTACGGGGCCGACATCCAGGAGGAATTCACCGAGTTTCAAGGCGGCGCGATCATCCTTGGGAAACTTGGCTACGATCTAACGAATGCCAGCGGTTTCGACAAGGCGCTCGTCGGCCTTCACTGGATGCACAGCACGGACCCTGGCGACGCGGGCGCAAAACCCTACGACAACAGCTTCGCGCTGACTGGCGACGTTAAGCAAGGGCGCTGGGCCGCCACTGCCGATTTGCTCTACGCCAGCGGTCGGAATGATGTCACCGGAGCTGATATTCCGAATGTCTGGGGGATCAGCATCATTCCGACCTTCGACATCACCAAGAAGCTCCAACTGGTGGCACGCTACCAGTTCGCCAGCTCCCAGGAAGACAACGGACTCAAGTTGCAAAACCGCTACGAACTCACGGCTTCGGATCTGATCGGACATTCGGGCAAGGCCGTCTCAGGCGACCAATACCAAGCCGCCTACCTCGGCCTGAACTACTACCTCTGCGGCCAGAAGCTCAAGGTCATGACCGGCCTGGAGTACGCCCACATGCTGGATCACGCCGGTGACGGTGGCGAGTATGACGGCTGGACTTGGACGAGCGGCCTGCGGCTGTTTTTCTAACTCCATGGCCGCGGGGCGACCTGGCCTCCATGCCCCACCCGCCGCCGGCGGAAATCAGGCAACATCTTGTTAGGTTGCCAGCCGTGCGGGAGTCCGTTATCGTCTGCGCAAATTAACCCATGGAAACCCAGAATTTGTCGAAAAATCACGGTTGGCTCGTCGCCTTCTCCGGCCTCGGAATCAATCTCGCGCTTGGCGTGCTTTACACGTGGAGCATGTTCAAGGAGTCCATCGGCAAGGAGTTCGGCTGGAAAGGCAGCCAACTCAACGACCCCTACGCGCTCTGTTGCCTCGTGTTCGCCTTCGCGATGATTCTGGCTGGACGCTGCCAGGACAAGTTCGGACCACGCATGACGGCGTCCATCGGCGGCCTGCTCGTCGGCGCGGGGATGGTCTTGATTTCTACCTCGAACAGCTACGCGATCTGGCTGCTTGGATTCGGCGTGCTCGTGGGCCTGGGCATCGGCTTTGGATATTCGTCCGCCACACCACCGGCGCTCAAGTGGTTTCCACCGGCCAAAACCGGCTTGGTCGCGGGGATCGTGGTCGCGGGCTTCGGACTTGCCCCGGTCTATCTGGCACCGACCTCGCAATATGTGCTCGCCCACTTCGGCCTGCAAAAATCCATGCTCATTTTCGGCGTTGCGTTCACCGTAATCGTGTGTGGACTCGCCCAGTTGCTCAAGAATCCGCCGCAGGGATTTGTCGCCGCGGCGAAATCCTCTTCAAACGCTGCAAAGCCTGTCTCCAGGGACGTCACCGCCGGCCAGATTCTGCGCAGCCCGATGTTCTATCTCTTGTGGGTCATCTACGCCATCGGCGCCGGCGCGGGGCTGATGGTCATCGGCAGCGTGAGCGGCATGGCCAAGAAGAGCATGGGCACGCAGGCCTTCATCGCCGTGGCTGTGATGGCCATCGGCAATGCGGGTGGCCGCGTCATCGCCGGAGTTCTATCGGATAAAATCGGCAGGCGCTGGACTCTGATGCTGGTGCTGCTGATCCAAGCGGCGCTGATGTTCATCGCGATTCCGGTAACGGCGAGCAAGGAAACGCTCCCCTTGGTCATCGTGATGCTCGCCACCTTCATCGGCTTCAACTACGGCGCGAACCTCACCCTCTTCCCTTCCTTCGCCAAAGACTTCTGGGGCCTGAAGAACTTCGGGGTCAATTACGGCGTTCTCTTCACCGCTTGGGGAGTCGGCGGTCTGGTGTTTCCGAAAGTCCAACAGATGCTCACCGCCAGCAGCGGAGGCAGTTTCCAGTCGTCGTTCACCGCAGCGGGCGTCCTGCTCTGCGTGGGTGCGGCGCTGACGCTTTTGATCCGGTCGCCCCGCACGGATTGATTGACATTGGCGGCGGTGCGGGAGGCGAAGGGAACCCCGCGCCAAGTTCCAGGTTTGCTATCCGCGCTTTTCCGCTACCTTTCGCCCATGCCGCTGCTCGAACACTTTCTGGATCCCGCCACCGTCTCGCTGAAAATCTGCGGGGTGACGACTCGTGACGACGCGAATCAACTCGCGGCACTGGGGGTGGATGCGCTGGGGGTGAATTTCTGGCCGAAATCCAAACGCTACGTCGCGCCCGAGGCCGCCACTTGGTTGCTTGAAATGGAGGGCAGGATTCTGCGAGTCGGGGTATTTGTAAACGAGCCACCCGAGTTGCCGTTGCGGCTCATTCGTGAGGGCTACCTAGACGTCGTGCAGCTCCACGGCGACGAGACGCCGGCGGATGCCGCGGCATTTCGCGAGGCGGAGGTTCCCTTCATCAAGGCCATCGGCGTGAAGACGCGTGCGGACTTGGAGCGGGCCACTGAGTTCGGAGCGGTAGCGATCCTGCTCGACGCCCACGCGCCGGGGATCTACGGCGGCACAGGCGAGGTATTTGATTGGGAAGTCGCATCGGATTTCCGCAGGCAGCATCCGCAGTTGCCGATCATTCTAGCAGGCGGGATCATTCCGGAAAATGCGGGACTTGCCGCGATGAGCGTCCAGCCTGCCGCGCTGGACATCGCCTCGGGCGCGGAAATCTCACCCGGCATCAAGGACTTTCAAAAGGTCGCTGCCTTTCTTAGCGCCCTCCACCGTTGATCGACATGCTGACGGATTCCCATTGTCACCTGGCCTCCCACCGATTTTCCGAGGAAGAGCTTCCCGACCTGCTCGCCCGTGCCCGCGCCGCCGGGGTCACGCAGATGATTTCCCTGGCGACTTCACTCGGTGATCTCCACGCGAATCTCGCCATTGCCCAGAACCCCGACATCCACACGTGCATCGGCATCCACCCGTGTGATGTCCATCATGCGCCGAACGACGCCACGGCCCAACTCGCGGCATTTGTCGCCGACCCACGTGTTTGCGGCATCGGTGAAACCGGCTTGGATTACTACCACCCCGCGCCCGAGGGCTGGGAAGACGAAAATTTCCGTGCCCGCCAACGTCACTTTCTTCGCGAGCACTTCGAGCTCGCCGCCTCCGCAAAGCTCAACATCGTCATCCACACGCGAGATCGCGAGGGGCACGCCTCGTTCGACGACGCAATTGCCATCTACGCAGAGTATCATACCGCAGTGCGCGCGGTGTTTCATTGCTTCATCGGCATGTGGGAAAATGCCCTGCGAGTCCTCGATCTCGGCGGGCTCGTTTCCTTCGGCGGAGTCGCCACCTTTAAAACCGCCCATCACGTTCGTGAGACAGCCCTCCACTGTCCGGCTGGAAGCTTCATGGTCGAAACAGACTCCCCCTATCTCGCCCCTGAACCGCACCGCGGAAAACGCAATGAACCCGCCTACGT
>JAYWDF010000169.1:0-6976 GCA_043779985.1 Akkermansiaceae bacterium
TTCGGAATTCCATCACCGTCGGTGTCAATGTTATCCACCGAAAAGTTAAGCGTCTGAGTATTGGCTTCGGTTTGGAAATTAATAGCGGCCATACCGCCACCCATATCGCCGGGTCCGACGCGTGAGCCGAGGACTTGATTTGAACCGTAGTCCGATCCGCCGTTGACCAGGATCGCGGTCATCGCGATGTTCTGGGTTCCCTGCGGGACACCCACCCCGGCGAGCGGAAGTCCGATTTCCACGCCCAAGGATGCGGTCGCGTAGCCCGCAAGGGCGACATCGCCCCAGACGGTTTTCATTGCAGAAATGATGCCACTGGTAATCGTCGCGGCTCCGGAATCTCCTGCGTAGGTTCTTACGCCGGTGACGAGGTTATAGATATTGACGTAGGCCCCGGTGCCACTTCCATAGATGCGAATCGCATAGTCCGCTGCAAATCCTGCCTCAAAGGTAAGCCCGGAGGTGGACGAAGACCCGAGATTGTTGATGGCATATTCGTCACCGCCCGAGGTGATTTGATTGTTCTTGATGAAATTAACTCCACCCGGCTTGGTATCCAAAAACAAGATCATCGCGTTACCGTCGACCTTACCCGCAAGATGTAGATAAAGGGTGCCGCCTTGTTGCTTGGCGTAGAGGTTAGCCAACGACTGGTTCGGACCACCCCAGTTGGATTGGGTCGTCTGGGTGTGCAACAGGGTGTAGCCTTCCGGTCCCGAATTGTCGCGGACACCGTCGACGGTGACGTCGTCTGCGAGGGCGGGAATGGCGAGTGCCGCAAGACTGATTGCTGCAAGTCCGCCGTGGCGGATTGAATGGAGGTCGATGAGTTTCATGGGTTGGTTGAATTGGGCTGATAGGGAGGAGTTCTTAAACGCGTGAGGTCTGAAGGCGAATTTTCCATAAGATTATGCACGAGATCGCCAACATTTCATCAGGCAATTGTTCATATGTCCCCGCCGTGGAGGGGGTTTAAATATTTTGCAAAACGCTTATCGGCGATCGACGCCGCCACGCTTGCCGCTGTAGCCTCACTGCATGCAACACCGAGAGGAAATGTGGCGAACCTTGCGCCGGATTGTCACGGCCGCGGCGATCATCGGCGGACTGTATTTCCTCGTGGTGGCCCCGCTCGAACGCGCGCTCTCCGGCACCAAGGCCAGCATCGAACACAGCCTCCAGCAAGTGCTCGCCGCGATCACCAACCAGAATACCCGCGTGGTCGAGGGCCGTGCGGAAATCATCGAAACCGCGGAAATTTCCGAGCTCTCGCTGCTCGAAATGCGAATGAGCGCCACCCGCACTATCGAGAAGTCCGAGAACCTCTCCATCCTCCCCCTCGGCACCAAAAAACTCATCGTCCGCGGCCACTACACCGTAAAGGGTGGCTACCGGCTCCAAAACGGCGTCTCCCTGCGCATGGATCGCGGCAAACCGGTCGCCAACTTTCCCAAGCCCGAAGTCCTCTCCGTCGAGCTCATCGACTTCGACGTGCTCAGCGAAGACAGCGGCTGGCTCAACAAAGTGCAAGCCGCCGACCGCGCCCAGATCCTCCGGGAACTGCGCAACCAAATGCGCGAGGAAGCGGAAAAAAGCGGTCTGCTCGACACCGTGGAATCCTCGCTCCGCACCCGCCTGCGCGACTTGCTCGGCGTGGAAAACGTCACCGTCGAGCAAGCGATGCCTTAGGACCCCGGCTTCGGTAGCGGTTCGTCGCCCAGCAATTTATCCAGGTCCGCCACCCGTTCCCACGGACAGCGCTTGCGTTGGTATTTTTTCCAAACCACGTCGCGCAACTCGCGCCAAACCGCTTCCGAGGGCGGCTTGAGGTCCGTCCACGTCGGGTTCCGCTTTTCCCGCGTCGTCATGATCGTCCACCGCGTGCCCATATAATTCGCGCGGTAAAACACTTTCCCCTCGTCGGTAGTTTCAAACCATTCGTGACTTTCCATGGCCGGAGACTGTCGCGGCATGATACCGACGACAAGTGGCGAATCGGGCAGGCGAAAATGGACCACGCCCGGCGGCCCCCTTTCAAGCCACTTGCGGCAGATCGCCATCGACTCGCCACCCCTCCAAGTACATCGTCCCGCCATGGCAACCATCGGCGAACGCGCATCCCTTCAAATCCTCCACGAGAAAACATTCGGGCTCTTTCTCGATGGCGGCGAGCTCGGGGAAATCCTCCTGCCCCGCCGGGAAATGCCGGTGAAGTGGGCCGTTGGGGAATTCGTCGACGTTTTCCTCTATCACGATTCCGAAGACCGCCCGGTCGCCACGCTCAAGTCCCCCAAGGTCATGCCCGGCCAGTTCGCCCGGCTGAAATGTGTGGACATCACCGGGGTCGGCGCCTTTCTCGACTGGGGCCTGCCGAAGGATTTACTCGTCCCCTTCCGGGAGCAAAAGGTGCGCATGGAAGTCGGAAAGCCATACATCGTCCACGTGCAAGTCGACGAGCACAGCGGCCGGATCGTCGCCTCCACCCGCATCGCCCGCCACATGGATAAGACCGAGCACAGCTTCCGGCTGGAGCAGGAAGTCGACCTCATCATCTTCGGCAAGACCGATCTGGGCTACAAAGCCATCGTCAACGGCACCCATAGCGGCCTGATATTCGCCAACGAGGTGTTTCAAGACCTCCAGCCCGGGGAAGTGCTGAAAGGCTACATTACCGCCATCCGTCCCGACGGGAAAATCAACCTCAGCCTGCACGCCGCCGGCCGCTCCAAGGTCGATGACCTCGAGGGCCAGATCCTCGCCGAACTCGCCGCCCGCGGCGGCTTCTGGGCGCTCGGCGACCACAGCCCGGCGGCGGAAATCAATGACGAGCTCGGTGTCAGCAAGCGCACTTTCAAGCAGGCGACCGGAGCCCTCTTCAGGAAGGGCAAAATCGCCATCGATAACAAAGGCATCCGCCTGCTTCAAGACGACTGACCTCCCGGGTGTTCCCGGCGCAGGGCCGGTCCTTTCCGGCTACCGATCAGCCGTCCTACTTACGGCGCTTAACGGCCTTCTTCTGCTCGAAGCTGACCGTCTTCGGGTCGAAGGCCTCCGGATCGTAGCCGGGATGCGCCCACTCGATATCGCCGTGCAGCGCCTGCATGTATTGGAAGGTCCCGCCGAAATCCTCCGGCGGACAGGCGCGCGCGCCCTCGAGCACTTCAGGCCCGCCTTCGCCAGCGATTTTCTTTTCAAAAACGATCTCATGGATCCACTCGTCGGCGAAATCGTAGCGATAGAGAATCCGGATCGGCAATTTCCGACGGCCGATAAAGTCCGCCACGGTCAGCACCGCCTCGTCCTGGAACTCGCCTGCGGTCTGATCTTCCAGCCCGATCGGCCCGATTACATCCACGAGGCGCTTGCCCTTGCCATGGCGGAACTCGTGCGGGCTCTTGTTGTCCCAGCCCATCACCGACTGCAGCGCATCGCTGAACTGAATGAACGTGACGTCAGCAGAAATCGAAAACCGCCGCCAAATCTGCGGCTGGATTCCGTACAGGAACACTTTCACCAACACCCGGTTTTCATCCTTCGCTTTCGCCATGCCCGCAGCTTGTGCACACTGCCCGGGGAAAAATCAAATCGGAATTCGTTCTGATTTCCACCAAGCGCCACACCAAACCCCCGCTCGACGCCGCAGCCCGAATCGCATTGAGTGGGGCATGGAAATCGACCCCACGCCTGAGTCGAAGCGGAACCATTTCCGCTTCCACGCCCCGCACCTCCATCTCGCCCCGGTTTTCGGCAACGATTGGTTTGCGCTCAAGGCCGAGAAATTCGCCCGCTTTTTCGGCACGCCGGTGTTTCTCGTCGGCCAGACCGCACTGGTCGGCGGCTGGATCGTCCTCAACACCGCAGGGGTCTTCCACTTCGACATCTATCCATTCATCTTGCTCAACCTCGCCTTCAGCTTGCAGGCCGCCTATGCCGCGCCCTTGATCCTGCTCGCGCAGACCCGCCAGGCGGATCGGGACAAAGCCCACGCCGAGGCGGATGCACAACATCGGGAAGACCTCGCTCTCGCCAGCGAGCAACGCCAAGCCCTCGCCGCCGAACAATCGTCGCTGCTCGTCGAACTCATGCGTCAGAACACCGACCTCACCGAGATCACCCGAAAACTCACCGAGCGCGTCGAAGCCCTCACCCTAGAGATCCACCAACGGATGACCGCGAATCCGTAAGACGAAATCCGGCAGCGGCTGCGTTCTCCTCACGGGCACCACGTCCCCCTGACCATGGACTGTGATGAACCCGCCACCGATTGATCCCCAGGCACAGGAACGCGACATCGCGATCCATATCTTCACCGCATCCGCCGCGCTGGTCGGCGTCTGCCTGACGGTCATCAGCATCGTAGGGCGCATCACGGAAGGGGCGCTGCTCCACCGGATGGTGGACGACTTGTTAGCTGTGGACGCGATGGTTTTCCTCACTTCCTGCCTCTTGTCTTACGCCGCGCTGCGGACCCGGGGAGACTCGCGCATGCACCGCACCGAGAGAGTGGCCGACATGGTCTTCATCGTCGGGTTGTCACTCCTCGTCCTAGCCTGCGCCGGAATCGTCTGGGCCGTGGTGTAAATCGTTAGATTCCACCTCTTTCCAGGCTACGGATTCAACAACGCTCGCACGGTCGCGGCGTCGAGGCGCTTGGAAATATCCGCATCTGCTAGAATTCCGGCGGCGAGCTTGCCTTTCTCCTGCTGGAGCTTGTGGATCCGCTCCTCCACGGTGTCCTGGCAGAGCAGCTTGTGGACGAAGACCGGCTTGTCCTGGCCGATCCGATAGGCACGGTCCGTCGCCTGCGCCTCGGCGGCCGGATTCCACCACGGGTCGTAGTGGATCACGGTGTCCGCGGCGGTGAGATTGAGCCCGGTGCCGCCCGCTTTGAGCGAAATCAGGAACACCGGCGCTTTGCCGTTTTGGAAATCCTCCACCAGTTTGCCGCGGTCCTTCGATGCGCCCGTGAGTTTTAGATAGGGAATCTTCTCTTTTACCAGATGCGCCTCGATCAACGCGAGCATGGTGGTGAACTGTGAAAATAACAGAATGCGCCGCCCCTCTTCGATGAGCAGGGCGAGCAACTCGGTGAGGAAATCCAGCTTCGCGGATTCCACCACATCGTTCGAGTAATCTTCCGGTAACAACTGCGGATGGCAGCAGATCTGGCGCAACTTGAGCAAAGCATCGAGGAAGACGATCTGCGACTGCTCGATGCCGCGCGCGGCGATGGCCTCGCGCACGCGCTTGTCCATCGTGGCGCGCACGGTTTCGTAGAGATCCTTCTGGCCGGTGTTCAGCTCGATGAGATGGACCAGCTCGGTCTTCGGCGGCAGCTCCTTGGCCACCTGGTCCTTGGTGCGGCGCAGAATCAGCGGCGCGACGCGTTGTTTCAACACCGCATTGCGCTCCAGATCCCCATCCTTTTCGATCGGCGTGCGGAAGCGCTTGTTGAACGCGTCTTCCGTGCCAAGGAAGCCGGGGACCAGGAAATTCATCAGGCTCCAGAGCTCGCCCAGGTGGTTTTCGATCGGCGTGCCGGAGAGGCAGAGCCGGTTGCGCGCATCCAGCTTGCAAGCCGCCTGCGCCATCTTCGAGCGCGGGTTCTTGATGTATTGCGCCTCGTCCAGCACGACCAGGTGGAACGGAACGGTCGCCAGCTTGTCGATGTCCCGCTGGAGCAGCGCGAATGAAGTTAGAACAATGTCGGCATGGGGAATCGAGCGGTAATATTTTTTCCGATCCGGCCCGTTGAGCACCAGCACCCGCAAGCCCGGCGTGAACCTGAGCGCTTCCGCCCGCCAGTTAGGGACGACCGAGGTCGGCGCGATGACCAGCGTCGGCAGCCCGCGCGAGTGGCCGGATTGTTTCTCGGTGAGAATGTGAGCCAGCGTCTGGAGCGTTTTCCCCAAGCCCATGTCGTCCGCGAGAATGCCGTGGAGCCCGTGCCGTGCAAGGAACTGCATCCAGTGGAATCCCGCGAGCTGATAGTCGCGCAAGGTCGCTTGCAAGCCAGCCGCCGTCGGCACCGGATCGATGCCCGAGAAATCCTTGAGCTTCGCCGCGAGCTCGGCGAGATGCGGCGGAGTATCGATCCCCAGACCGCCCAATCCGGCCAGCGATGCGGCATCCAGCGCGTGGAGTCGGGCCTTGTCGGGGAATTTCGGATCGATCAACGCAGACAAGTGATTGAGGATTTTCCGCACCCGGCCGATGGGAAGCTTCAAAGCATCACCATCCGGCAGCGGCGCGTAGATGAAGCCGTTGTCGGGACGGTCCAGCGTTTCCTCGAGGAAATCGTTCTCCAACAGTCCTGCGAGAATCGGCAGCAAATCGTAGCGCTCGCCGCCGACGTCGAAACCCACGGACAGACTGAACCAGCCGCCGTCACCGGGATCTAACGAGCTATCCCATTTCGCGGGGTCCGCTTCATGAACGCGGTGGCCGACATTGTCCGAGACCGAGACCTGCCAGCCAAGGCCTTCCAGCCGGACGACCATTTCACCGCGGAACTGGTGCCAGAAGGCATCGGTCGGCACCCGGCTGGGATCGGGAAACCAACGGTCCGGAGACTTTCTGTGGCTCGCTTCCCGGGATTTCAGATTGAGGAGAAATTTCCATGCGGAGTTGGACTGCAGCGACGAGAGCCCGGTATCGCGGAGCTGTTGGGTCGCGGCGTTTTCCGCGCCGGCGTCGTGCTGGAGGATCGCCGCCTGGCCGTCCGCCTGGGTGATTGAGCTGACCCAGTCCGGTGCCGTCCCGCGCAGGGAGGTCCGATGGGGGCCGTAGACCACCGAAGCCTCGGCGGAGATCCAGAAATCTAGATTCGGCTGACCGAGCGATTGAAGCAGCAGGCGCGTCGCCTTGTCCACCGGCTCGCGATTGACCCGCAACTCGAAGCGCGGGTCCATCCTCAGGCGCGGCAAGTCCGGCGGCGGGTCCTGCATCAGTTCCCGCGCGCTCGGCAGCGCCGCCG
>JAYWDF010000170.1:0-2358 GCA_043779985.1 Akkermansiaceae bacterium
GAAATCACCCGGCCGTTCTTTTGCTTGCTTTGGCCGCGCTGTCGCGGATGGTCTTCAAATCATGCGCAATTCCTCTATTCTCGCTCTCGCTCTCGCCGCGAATCTCTCGGCCGCTCCGATCCCGGATGCGGCTTTCCAAAACGGCTTGGCCATTGGCTGTCAGGCATACTCCTTCAAGGAGTTCAGCGCCTTTGAGGCCATCGCCAAAACCAAGGAAGCGGGCGGCACGATCATCGAATTCTACCCCGGTCAAAAGCTCCATCCGGACTCGCCCAAGGACGAGGTCGTTTCGCACAACGCCGGCGCCGCCGTCATCAAGTCACTCAAGGACGAGTGCACACGCCAGGGGATTTACCCGGTCAACTACGGCGTCGTCGCTGCCAAGAACGCCGCCGAGATCCGGAAAATCATGGAATTCGCCAAGGAAATGGGCCTCTACAGCGTCTGCTCGGAGTCCACCGAACTGGTCGCCGACTGGGAGACCGCGGTGAAGGAATTCGACATCAAGGTCGCCTTCCACGAGCACGGAGGATCGATGGAGAAGCCGGAATACAAGGTCTGGCACCCGCTTTACATTCTCGGCGTCGTCGAGAGCCGCGATCCGCGGGTCGGTGCCTGCGCCGACCTCGGCCACTGGTGCACCTCGGGACTGAAGCCCATCGACTGCCTGCGCATCCTCAAGGGCCACATCATCAGCGTGCATCTCAAGGACAAGTCCGAAATGGGACCGTCCGGAGTCGTCGTTTCCGCCGGTAAGGGCGTGGTCGATGTCTCCGCCTGCATCGCCGAGCTGAAGAAGCAGGATTTCAAAGGCCACTTCTCCATCGAGCATGAAAACGATTGGAAGGACAGCGTCCCTCAGATCCGCGAGAGCGTGGCCTTCGCCAAAGCGGCTTGGGCGAAATAGTCCGGCGGCGCGCTGAAAACAGCGCGTTTTATTTCAACGAAATCGCCGCAGAGCAGCGCTGGGTAGTGGGGCGGGGTCCATCCGGACCGACGCTCTAACGATTCACCCCTCCCGCCACCCTGCACGATGGATATTGACCCGATGGAGTCCGCGACAGCGGCGGATCTTGAGACTGGCGAGAAGGCCGCCGCGGGCCGCCTCGGCTCGTGGGTCGCCATCACCGTAGCCCTGCTCGCCACCTTCCTCGGCGTGTGCAAGGTGAAGGATGACAATCTCGTCCAGGCGATGCAGCAGGCCCAAGCGGACAAGCTCGACCACTGGGCATTCTATCAAACTCGCAACATCCGCGAGGAAATCGCCCAAGTCGCGCTCGATCAACTCAAGCTCGCCGAGCTTGCCGCCCCGGCCGAACAGCAATCCAAATACCGCGAAGCGGAAGCGAACTATCAGCGCCTTGTCGCCGACCAAAGCCGGAAGAAAGACGAGCTGCGCCAACAGGCGGAACAGGACCAGAAAACCTATGACGCGCTGAACTACCACGACGATCAATTCGACCTATCCGACGCGCTGGTCGCCCTGGCCATTTCAATGCTCGCGCTCACTGCCCTGACTCACAAAACGTGGCTCTACTGGGCGGCGATGGTGCCCACGGGTTTCGGCGTGGTGATGGGCCTGGCCGGCCTCTGCGGGTGGCACCTCCACTCCGCGGCCTTCGCCCGCCTGCTTTCGTGATCCAATCTCCCGAACGCATTCTCAGTTTGCCTCGGGTGAATTATGGTTCATGGTAGCGGCATGACTGAAAATTTCCACGGATGGGCCGCCACGCAAGCCGGCCAAGCCCTTGCACCCATCGATTACAACCCCGGCGAGATGCACCCGGAGCAGGTCCAGGTGAAAGTCGAATCCTGCGGGATTTGCCACTCGGACCTCTCGATGCTCGATAACGATTGGGGCAATGCCACCTACCCGCTCGTCCCCGGTCACGAGGTCATCGGCACCATCGAGAAAGTCGGCCCTCAGGCGAAAGGCCTCGCCGTCGGGGACCGGGTGGGACTCGGCTGGTTTTCCGGCAGCTGCCTTTCCTGCCAGCCCTGTCTATCAGGCAGCCACAACCTCTGCTCGAACGCCGAGCAGATGATCATCGGCCGTCACGGCGGATTTGCCGACCGGGTCCGCGCCAATTGGGAATGGGCGATCAAGCTGCCCGCCACGCTCGACCCCGCCAGCGCCGGACCGCTGTTCTGCGGTGGCATCACCGTCTTCGCGCCGATCACCGACTTCGGCGTGAAGCCCACCGACCGGGTCGGCGTCATCGGCATCGGCGGACTCGGACACCTGGCGTTGCAATTTCTCAACAAATGGGGCTGTGAGGTCACCGCCTTCACCTCCAGCGAGTCCAAGGCCGACGAGGCCCGCAAGCTCGGCGCCCACCACGTCGTCGGCACCCGCGA
>JAYWDF010000171.1:0-2354 GCA_043779985.1 Akkermansiaceae bacterium
GGCGGTATGGGCATGGTTTACAAGGCCTATGATTCCGTCCTCCGCAAAACAGTGGCCATCAAGCTGCTGCCTCCCCTTTTAGCGGAAGACGCGCAACTCATGGCCCGCTTCAAGCGGGAAGCTCACGTCATGAACTCGCTCGATCATCCGGGCATCGTCAAAGTCCATTCCTTCGTCCAGACCGGCGATGGTCATGCCTATTTCGTGATGGACTATGTGGAGGGAAAAACCATCCATGATCTCGTCATCGCCAAGGAGATTTCTGTCAGAAAAACCCTTCGCCTCGTCGGCCAAATCTGCAAGGCACTGCAATACCTTCATGATAAAGCAATCATCCATCGTGATATCAAGCCTTCTAACATTATAGTAGATTTACATGGCAATGCGCGGTTGTTGGATTTCGGCATTGCCGGGCAGTTAGTGAAAGGAGTTGAAAACCTCACCCTCACCGGCCAGAACCCCGGCACCCCATTCTATATCGCCCCGGAACTCTATCGTGGGGAGCCGCCCACCGCCAGCAGCGACATCTATTCGCTGGGAGTTACGTTTTATGAAATGCTCACCGGCGAGCGGCCCCACGTCCAGGCCGCGCCACCTTCCAGCCGATCCTCCGCAGGCACCAGCGTGGACAAGGTCGTCTTCCGCGCACTCAAAGCACAGCCCGCCGCCCGCTATCAGAACGCCGATGCGATGCGCAGGGACATCCAGCGCTGTTCCCGAGCCTCCAAGGAATTCCGGCAGGCCATCCGCATCGCCGCCAGCCTGCTCGCAGTGGCGGCGGTCACGATGGCATGGAGCATGAGGCCCGCGAAATCTGGCATCGTTAAACAGTCACCACTCATCCTCGCCCAAGATCATTTCGAGTCACCGCCGCCAGGGAATCCACCCGCACCGGATGAACCCGCCACGAGCATTTCAAAATCAGAATCTCCAGTGATCGTTGATGGGCCAAGCCCACCCCCCCAGCCTGCGGTTCTTACGGATCCTCCAGTCTCAAACTCGCTCGAAGCTTTCGCTGCGATTTTGCATGGCTACGGCTGGAGCTATGAGGATTCCCGTTACCCCGACTCCTTCGAGCAACCTCCATCACCAATGTATTTCCACCCGAACGGGAAGTTCCATGAGAAGTGGAAATGGAACTACTGGATCGCCGAGCCGGGCGTCATCCATGTCCAGTTTTGGGATCCGATTTACAAACCCGAGACGGCAATGGCGTTGGAATTCAACGAGACCCGCACCGCCTACGTCGGCAGCTTCAAGGATTCTAAGGGCAAGGTCCATCATATCACCGGCACTCGCCTAGATCCTGCTAAATGAAGTTATCAGAAATAAAAAAATTCCTCCAACCAAGAGCCACCCGCTTCCGAGTGATCCATTGATCCTCTTCAACGTGCAGGAGAAACAGAAAGTCCGAAAATGATTGCGATCCTAACCACCAACCGAATTGCTCCCGCAGATCTAGCAGTGTGCTGGAAATGATAATATCTGAGTCCCCGATCAAAGTAGAAAATAAAACTATATCCCAAACTAAACCTGATCCGCTTACGAGTAATCCATCAAGATAAAATTCGAGAAGTGATGAAAGCTGTGCTCGCCTCACACAGAAAATAGGTTCACTTTTTCTTAATCTCCTAGACTCTCATTACATCGCAACCACATCCCTCCCGCTTCCGAGTGATCGGTTGAAATACTTACCTAATTATCTGCGAAAATGAAAAAATCAATCCATCTCCTCGCGATTCTGTTATTTGTCATTCCCTGTGATTCTAACGCGCAGGAACCCGGCGTAGCGCTGCTGGATCCAGCATTCGGAACCTGGGCATGGGATGGGGGGAAGGAATACTTCATCATTGAGGCAAGTGGAGCGGTGAGCGAAACGCAGAGAAAAGGGCATTGGGTCTGTAAGAATCCAACCGTCAATCCAAGAGAATATATCATCAATTGGGATGGATCGACCTCTGCGGATTTTCTGACACTGAGTCCTGACAGGCTCCAACTCACCGGGAAAAACAAATCGCGTGCAAAGCTTGAAGCTACTCGTGTCGGTCCGGTCGCCCCGATCAATGCGAGGATTGACAACCTGATGGTGGATGGCCGGGCGTTCAGAACCTGGACCGATGGGAAATCGGACAAGAGTTTTGTCGCCAGGCTGGCGGTCTGGACGAAAGACGGTGCTAGGCTGATTCGCAAAGACAATGGGAAATCCGCATTCGTGATTTCGGCCAATCTAATCGAAGAGGATCAATACTTCCTCAAATGCGGCGGTCGCGGCGTTTATGCCGATGTTGAGGAATTTGGAATCACGGGCTGGAAGAGAGTCCGGCTGAAAGTCGATGCGGGCGTGTCACCGTTGC
>JAYWDF010000172.1:0-2351 GCA_043779985.1 Akkermansiaceae bacterium
CCGGCGGGAGACCGCCCAGCTCAAGCTCGGTGCGGCAGGTTGCAATGGATCCCTGGCGGGAACTTCCGTTGCTGTACTGGGTCCCGAATTCTCCCATCATGAGGTTTTCTATCATTACCCCCAGTTTCAACCAAGGAGGCTACATCCGGGATTGTATCGAAAGCGTGCTTCTCCAGGACGATGTTGAAATCGAGCACATCGTGACCGACGCCGGTTCCAGCGATGAAACGCTCGAAGTGCTCGGACGCTACGACCACCTTCAGTGGACCAGCGAGCCGGATGGGGGGATGAGCGATGGCATCAACAAGGGCTTCCGCAAAGCCACCGGCGACTGGGTGATGTGGCTGAACTGCGATGACTATCTGCTGCCGGGCGCACTCGCCAAGGTCGCCCAATGGATCGCCGGGCACCCGAATGCGGATGTGGTGCATGGCGACTGCATCTACATCAACGATGACAAGACTCCGATCCGCCGGAAATATGATACCCCGGTGGATGAATGGGATTTTTTGTTCGTCGGGTGCTGCATCCCGTCCACATCGACATTCTATCGGAGGGAGATCATCGAGGCCGGCCATCTGCTGGATGTCGACTACCGGAATTGCATGGACTGGGAGTATTACCTGCGGTTGACCCGACTGGGATACCGTTTTACCTACCTTCCGGAAGCCCTTGCGCATTTCCGATGGTATGAGGAGAGCACCACCCAAAAGCACTGGCAGCGCATGATCGATGAGGGCTTGCGGGCGCAGCGCGAACACATCGCCGCGAGAAATTATCCAACCCTGCTGGGTCACCGTGTTGTGCTGAAAACCCTGCGCAAGGCCTTCCAAGTCCGCCGGGTGGTGAAGCGGCTTCTCACCCATGGCAGAGCTTGGTGAGTTTCGATCAATCGGTAAGCGGTAATCGCCCCGGACTAGCACTCCATCACGGCAGGATTAAGGCCTGAGGGCACAATTGCCACGCATTCACCCGCCCGCCCCCACCCGACCGGGCAGACCATTGAACCCACCCGGCGATCCAGCCCCCCCTCTTCGACATTCCCTCATGCCCAACACTTGTCCCGAGCTCCTGATCGTGATGCCGGTCTTCAACGAACAGGAATCGATTCAGCGGGTGGTCACCGAGTGGTTCGCCGAGATGGATCGCATTGTATCTAACTACGTGCTACTGGCAATCGACGACGGATCCGTCGATGACACGCTGGCGATTCTCCACAAACTTCACCTACAGATCGGAGACAGGCTGGAAATCATCAGCCGGGAAAACCGCGGACATGGCCAGACTTGCCTGCAGGGTTATCACATCGCCGCAGAACGGGGGATCCCGTTCATTTTCCAAATCGATTCGGACGGGCAGAGTGATCCCCGCTACTTTGGGCAATTCTGGGCGCTGCGTGATCAATATGACGTCATCTATGGCAAGCGGACACGACAAGACGGACTCCGGCGCATCCTCGCAAGTTTCACGCTGCGCTGTTCGCTTCGGATTCTGGCCCAAGCGGACTGTGTCGACGCGAACGTCCCCTACCGCTTGATGAACCACAGGGCATGCCAGTCCGGAATCCCGTTCATTCCGAATGATCTATCACTTGCCAACATCGGACTTGCCGTGATCCTAAGAAAAACGCCGTCCATTCGGCACGGAGCAATCCCGATTGGTTTTCCTCCACGTCTGGGTGGTGAACCTTCTGTTCGGTTCCTACAATTTGCGACGAAGGCGATCGAGCTTTTTAGACAACTCAAGAAGGCGGGAATCACTTGAATGATCGGATGATTCATTCCCGAACGGAATCCCCTGTATCTCCGCCTGCCGGCGATTGCTCTTTCTCCAATATTCCACCGATCTCGCCATCATCCGGCAGAGAATCGCCCGTCACGCGAACGCGGCGTGCTGCCTTATCTTTCATGATTACCCCCCTCAATCACAAGCGCGGCATTGCCAGCATCGCATTCCTCATCCTCGCAACGGCGGGAGTCGGACTTACCGCCATCACGACTCAAAGCCTGTGGATGGACGAGGGGAGCGGAGCGTTCAAGGCGCTGATCCCCAACATCAAGGAATGGTGGGCGATGACACTGCGTCTCGGAGGATCTGACGTGCAGATGCCGGTATACATGTTTTTGCTCTGGTGCTGGGCGCAACTCGGGGCACTAAGCGAGTTCGCCCTTCGAGCCATCAACCTGCCGTGGCTGATCATCGCCGTGCTGGCCCTGCGGAAGGTCCGCTTCTGGCCGCTGGTTCTCCTCACTTGTCCCTTCGTTCTGTATTACACCGGCGAACTTCGTCCATACGCGATGCAGATCGCGGGCGGAGCACTCGCGGCCGCCGCTCTGGCCAAAGTGATCGCC
>JAYWDF010000173.1:0-2347 GCA_043779985.1 Akkermansiaceae bacterium
TCTGGATCGGATTTTGGATAAGATCGGTGCGGGCCGTTCCGATGAAAGAGGTTGAAGTAGCCCACTACCGTCGAAATTCGCTCTAAAGCACTCTCGCAAGGTTCGAGCCTTCGCAGTGCCGTGAATACCTCTGGTGACGCTGCAATCCTTCGCCCGCGCAGGCCGTACAATTTGTTTCGATCCAGAAAAGGAGAGAGTGCCTCCAGGCGTTCGCAAAAATCCGACAGCATTAGAGTATCTGCGTCGAGGACTAACAACCAGTCGTCACTGGCAACCCGCTTTTGCGATGCCGACCTGCGGAGTTGTCGCAGCCCGGTGTTGATAAAATAACCCTTGTGGTGGGCGGCAAAAAAAAGCCGCCAGCTTGTGTTTCAAAACAAACACAATATTCGACCCCAGCTCCCGCGCACCATCGCTGCGTAGCGACGTCATCCGGCACCGTTACGACGATCCAACGATCGAAATGAACCGCATTTCCGTGACAAGCCGCCAAGGCAGCGGAATAAGAGACGCAAACCGTAACCGCCGAAAGTTGCATGAAAAAACAACTTACTCGTATCTCCCTCCACTCGACCCACTCCGTAAATCAGGGATCAATCGAAATGAGGTGGAAATAACGCTTGGCTGCCCAGGAATCCTTGCCTCCAAAGTCCTCATCGACGCGATAGTAAGGATGTGTCGGGATGACAAATGAACCATCTTCAGTTGGCAGATATTCCGATTCATCATTTGCATAAAGTTCATCAACTTTCGGCGTTACTTTCGGATTGGTATATGTCGAAATGCTGACAATTTTTGAAGTCATGGGGTAGGTGGCGTAGTCGCGAATCAGGGAATCGACTTCCCGCCGAAAGCGCCTTTCATCAAGGCCACTGGCTTGAAGTTCTGAGACACCTCGGGAAAATCCTTCATACACGGCCGACATTTGTTCGGAGGTTGGTGGTGAAATTTTCAAAATCGTCCGATGCGACAGCCCCTCATACTCGTGGTCAAAAACGGTGGTGGAATTCTCTTTTTCACATGCCTGCAAAAGGCGGGTGGCAGCAGCAATATGCTTAAAATTAGTCACAGCCATCCCATAGCGGTTGAGTAAATCCGCAGGAATTTGCTTTCGCGCCCGCCGCACCGGGGACGGTCAGAACAGGGACGGGCGTCGGGGAGTGAGGGGGTCTGTCTTCACAGTCATGGGGCGTTGAAACTGCGCCGACAATGCCACCGCCTGCATAAGCGAAGCAACGGCAGGGTTGTCACAGAATTGTCAGCAGGGGTGAGACGATTCGAGGCGGTTGAATGTTAGCCGATTCTCGAAACGGGCGCAGTGATCTCGATAGCCGCGTCCTCGGCGGCTCAAACATGGGTGAACATATTCGCTCCGATCAAATCCCGCACCTCTCCACCGCCCCACGGCTTCATCAACCCCCCGCAGCACGCTCCATTTCTTGATCGACGAACTCTCGTCCGGCCCCGGCACGCAGGCGCGGCCTTACGGGTAAGCCAGGCGGAAAAACAGGCGGCCTGGGGCAGACGGGATGACGACGCGCTTCTCGGCTCCAGCGACCGCGATTGCACGGTTCGAGTTCACCCATGTTTTGAGATCGGCGCTCTCCTGCAGGATCCAGCCGGCGGAATCGGCGGTCCACGCCAGATCGGCGCTCGCAGCGCCGGCATTCCGCGTGAGGGAGTAGATGGGTGTGAAGACGGCGACGAGCGAGCGGTTCACATCGGTGGTGAAGCTATAGCTTCGCACCTGGCTCGCGGTCGCGCCGTTGTCGGTCCATTTCACAAACGAATAGCCCGCGTGAGGTGTGGCTGAGACGGTGATGTTTGCTCCGATATTATACGATCCGCTGCCCGTGGTCGTGCCATTCGGGATAGGTGCGGCACTGGTGTCCACAACGTAGTGCGGCGGCAGCGCGGCGGCGGCGATGGTGAAAGTATAGGTCTTCGTCACAGCCGGGTTGACGGTGTCGGTCGCATTCACCGTGAAGGTGAATATGCCACTGGCGGTCGGCGTGCCGGAGACGACACCGGTGACGTCGTTGAACGTCATGCCATCGGGCAGCGCGCCGGAGGTGGTGGCGGTGAATGGACCACTGCCGGGAATAACCACGGTGCGCGGAGTATAGGCAGTGTTGATCCTGCCGTCGGGCAGATGTTCGGCCAGGCCCAGCTTGGCGTTCACGTCGAAGGCGGACATCTGCGCGCCGAGATAGTCACCGACGACGATAAGGGTCGAGAGATCATAGACAGTGCCGTTCCCATCGGTCGCGGAGCCGACTCCGTGCATGTTATCCGCCGCCACCACGGCCGCGAGTCCTTCGCCCGTTTCACCGTCGATGGGTCCGAT
>JAYWDF010000174.1:0-2347 GCA_043779985.1 Akkermansiaceae bacterium
TGAATTTTTGACCTTGCAGACTTCATATGTATTTACAAAGAAGTCTCATTGTGGCTCAAAACAGAGAAGTCCAGCCGACCTTTCCCCAATGAAAATTCCAATCCTTGCTCTCCTATTTCTCCAACTCACGGCCCAAGGAGTCGTCGTCACCACTTTCCTTGATGAGGACGACGGCTCGCTGGGTGGCGGCGCAGGAATTTCCCTGCGAGAGGCCGTGGAACATTCCTCTTCGGGTGAGTTCATCACCTTCGCGCCTGCCCTGTCGGGCCAAACCATTCGTCTGTCACTCGGGCGGCTCCAAATTTTCAAATCCCTTACCATCGACGCCTCAGCCCTCCCCGCGGGTCTCATTCTCTCCGCCGACCGGACCGGAAATGGCAAAACCTCCGATGACACCTACGCCATTCTCCTCACCGGCGGTGACCTCCTCCTCGACTCGCTCGTCCTCGCCGGCGCAAACTGTGGTGAATCCTCCGGCTGCATCACCGTCCGGCCCTCGGCCAGCTTTAACCTCACTCTGGACCACTGCACCCTCACTGGGAATGCCGGCTACCACGCCTCCGCCCTCTATTGCCATGGTTACCAGTCCCGGCCAACCGACGCCATCACCATCCGGAATTCCACCATCTGCACCGGCAACACCCCCGCCAATATCTACATTTCCCCCAACCTCACCCTTTCCGGCGCAAACAACATCCTCACCGGAAATCCCCTCCTGGCCCCGCTAGGCGACTACGGCGGACCCACCCGGACCATGCCGCCGCTACCCGGCAGCCCGGCCATTGATGCGGGTGGCCCCACCACCCTCGCCACCGACCAGCGCGGGTTTCCCCGGCTCTCCACGCCAGACATTGGCGCGGCCGAATACCAAGGCATCGGCGATCTCACCCGCTTCTGGAAGCTCGACTTCGACGGGGACGCCTCCGTTTACGGCGTCGAGCAAGCCCTTGGCACCGATCCCCTCGTGGCGGATCCCGCCCACACGCGCAACCTCACCGCTCCCGCTATTAACGAATCCGGCCACGCCTATTTGAGCTTTGGCCTCAACGCGGCGTCTGCATCCGGGACCGTCTGGACCCTCAAGCGTTCTCTGGATCTCACCCCTGGCAGCTTTCAGGAAATTTACCGCTACAACGGCACCGCAGACACCGCCGCGCCCGGCGCCTCCTTCATTCGCACCGCCACCGGGATCACCGTGGTGGATGGGTAATCGCCCGTAGGAAGCACATATTACCGCTTCGAGGCCAGTTTCGAGCCTTGCCAGGGGGCCGGTGCTGCGGCCCAAGGGAAATGATTAGCAGTTGACCGCCCACCGGCGGGAATTTATGCACGGGACGCTGAAACTCATTAAATTCCCCCGTTTCCAGTGTAAAACCCTTTCAGGCATCCCCTCCAGATGGGTCCTGATTTCCCCAAACGTTTCCCTAAAATAATCGCGCCATGAAAAACCTCGATCAATGGATTCTGACCCGTGCCCTGTCACGCGGTTTCCTCGTGCTGACCTGTCTGGCTCCGCTTTCTCCAACTCGTCTTCATGCGGACGGACCCGTGGCACCGCCGCTGCTGGAAATCGCTTCGGGCTTGCCTGGGAGACAGGTGCGGCTGAGTTGGTCGGCACAGGCTGGAGTGCGTTACGCAGTCGAGAAGTCCACCACGCTTGACAATGGTGGAGCCGGCGGCTGGGCGCAGGTGGCGCTGGTGAAGGCGACAAGCACGGCGGGGATATGGCTGGATCCCGAGCCGACATCGACGCGGTGTTTCTACCGGATCATGCAGCCGGTGGCCGAGGTGGTTTCAATTTCCCCGCCGCTGCTCTCGCCAGATGGCGGGGTGCTGGTGGTGGAGGGCCAATCGATCCCGCCGGGGAGCTCGCTGGTGCTGAATGTGGATGGGCAATTGGTCTTGGTGCCGCTGACGAATGCAGGGGCAGGGCTGTGGAACGCTGCGGTCACCGGGGCATTCGCCCCAGGTGCCAGCGTGACGGTGGTGGGAATCGTCGATGGCAGCGGCACGACGATTGTGTCTCTGAATCAGCCACTCACGGTGACGGCGACGGGGCTGGCGCTGGACGGGATACCAACGATGCCGCCGGGCGCGCCGTTGGCGCAGGAGCAGAGCAACCCGATCCCAGGCGTCGGCATTGTGGTGAAAAAGAACCCGGGCGCACCGGCGGAGCGGATGGGCGCGGGAAAGGTGTCGGTCAAAGATTTTACATTCATGAAGGAACAGGCCAAGGGCAGCGGCATGGGCTCGGGAAAGGTGAGCATGAGCGACCTCAGTGTGATGCGGAAAGGCTATGACTACTATCAGGCGACGTCGGAGTTGATCGCCGCCTGGGGGAGCAAAA
>JAYWDF010000175.1:0-6943 GCA_043779985.1 Akkermansiaceae bacterium
GCAACTCCGCCCATGCATCAATCCTCATCTTGAAAAGCAATCGTTTGAACATGTGCAATGACAGTTTTCAAAAAGACGGATTTCTGGGACAGGCTCTAATCTAGCTTGCTCCATGGTGGAAATGGGGGTTCCTTTCCCGGCTTTATGAACTTTCGCTGGTTGAACGCTATTCTTTGGGGGAATTCCGTGGCTTTGTCTTGGATGTGGGGGCTGGGCTTGTTTTTCAGCGTGCAGATGACCTACATGTTTGGGCTTCAGGGGCTGCTGATGTTTGCCATTCCCAACGCGCTGGGCCTGATGTTGTTCGGCTTTCTCACCCAGCGGGTGGCGAAGAGCCACAGTGGCGGGCAGGAATCGCTGGCGATTTTCTTCGACAAGTTCGCCAAGCCGTTCCGTTTGATTCTCTATATCTATCAAATCGTGGCGCTCTCGCTCACGGTGTTCGCGCTGGTGCAGTATCTGTTTGTGCCCTTGATGTCCGGGCCGCTTGAGCACGCGCAACTGGCGCTGAAGGGCTTGTATCTGTGCCTGATCCTGTTCGTGATCCTGGCGGCAGGCTGCCTGTTCGGCGAAGAGTTCGGGATTCAGAAAATCAAGCTGAGCCACGCGATGCTCGGCGGGCTGTTGGTGATCTGCGTGGGCACGATCCTGTTCGGCCTGAAGCCGCTGGCGCCGGAGCCGTTCCAATGGACGTCGCCCTTCCAGGATGACTGGCGGGGGCCGCGCTTCGCGGGGTATGCGATTCCGCTGGTGATCGGATTGTTAGTCGGGCCCTGGCTGGACCTCCAGCATTGGCAGCGCGCGATCCAGATCCACCGGGAGAAAACCTCGATCCGGTCGAGTTACTTTTTCGGCGGCTTGTTCTTTTTTCTGATGCTCTTGTTCCACGGGTTCCTCGCCTTCTGGGTGATGACCAAGGATGCCAAGAACCTGGATGCGATCACGGGGCTGGATGGCTTCAAATACGCGCATGATCTGGTGACGCAGTATTTCAACAATCATCAGGTGGCGGGCAATGTGCTGCCTTTCGCTTACTTTTCCTTCCTCGCAATCTGTGCGCTCACCACGCTGGACAGCGGCTACATCGCGCTCAAGTGGTTCCTCGAGAAGAACGTCGAGAAGAGCGAGAACATGCTCATTTCGCTCATCCCGAAGCAGATCCTTGGTTCGCCGATTCCAACGTTTTTCGTTGTCGGGGTGATCACTCTCATCGGGATTGTGGCAAAGCTGGAGCTGGAGTATTTCATGGTGTTCTACGCCTCGTTTTTCGTGGGCTACGCGGCCCTCGCGATCGCCCGCTGCTTTGTCCCTAACTCGCAACAGCCGCTGCCGCAAATCCGGATGTTTTCGATGGCGAGCCTGTCACTGGTGATCTTCGCCTTCGGCTATCTGAACAGCCATACACCGCTCTTGATCCTCGGGGCGATCCTGCCACTGGCTTACGTGATTTGGCTGGTGTTCAATGCGGACTTGTTGCGCGTCGTCACCGAGAAGGCGGGCGAAGTCATCGAGGCAGCCTCGGAGATTCCGGCACTCAAGGCGATTGCGAAAACCGTGACCGTAGCGACGGCCTCGGATGTCGTCGCGCCGCAGGATCACCATGCGCTGGGCGGGCACTTTGAGGGCAAGTGGTTTGTCTACTCGATGATCGCGACCTACGCGGACACCAATTCCGTCGGCAACGTCTATTTCGGCATGTATGGGATGTATGTTGGGAAAACCCGCGAGTTGTTTTTCAACACGGCGATGCCGGACTTCGATCTGAAGACGACGAAGTTCTTCATCCTCACCCGCTCGTTCGAACACAAGTTCGTGCGCGAAGCCCGCGAGTTCGACACCATCACGGTGAAGATCAAGGTGGCGGATTTCAACCGCAAGTTCTGCACGCTGGAGCACCAGATTTTCGGCTCGGACAACGAGTTGCTAGGAAAAGGCAAGCAAAGCCTGCTCTTCGTGGGCTCCAAGGACTACGCGCTGCTGGACATTCCTTCCGAGGTTTACACGGCCTTCATGAAATATACCTGATCAGGCCTCCGCCAGCGCTTCGCGGCTGATGCCGCGGAGTTCGAAGATCTTGACGAGGGTCTCTTCGATTAGATTGTTGGGGCATGAGGCCCCGGCGGTGATGCCCACGGTGACGGGACGCTCGTCGGAGAAGAGCCGCGAGTAGTCGGAAGTTTTCTCCTCGCGGTGGTGCAGGTCATAGTGGACGATTTCCTCAAGTGACTTGATGCAGGAAGCGCCGCGGATGAAAAATGTCGGCAGCTCAGGCTCGGCGATTTCCACCAGGTGGGCGGTGTTCGAGCTGTTATAGCCGCCCACGACGAGCAGCAGATCCATCGGCTTGCGCAGCATTTCAAACAGCGCGTCCTGGCGCTCCTGGGTCGCGCCGCAGATGGTGTCGAACATTTGGAAAGCGCTGGCGTCGCCATCCCGGTCGGTGATGGCCTTGCGGAGGCGGCGTTGGATTTCCTCGGTTTCGCTCTTGAGCATCGTCGTCTGGTTGGCGATGCCGATCTGGCGGAGGTGGAGGTCCGGGTCAAATCCGGGCGAGGTCTCCCCCTGGAACCGTTCGAGAAACGCGGCCTTGTCGCCGCCCTTGCGAATGTAATCGCAGACGTAGTCGACGTCGCCCAGCGTCAGGACGATGAGGTAGTTGCCCTCGCCACTTTCGCCAAGCGCGCGGGAGGCGGTGGCGCGAGTCTCCTCGTGGTTCGACTTCCCGTGGATGATCGAGGTGACGCCGTCTTTGGCATAGCCGCGGACCCGCCGCCAGACTTTCATCACGTCGCCGCAGGTGGTGTCGACCACATAGCAGCCGCGCGCTTCGACCTTGTCCATGAAAGCGGTGGGCGCGCCGAAGGCCGGGACGATCACCACGTCGTCCTCGGCGAGGTCGTCGTAAGTCGCGTCCATTTCCTTCCAGGGCAGCGAAACAATGCCCATTTCGCGCAAGTGGCGGTTGACGTCCGGGTTGTGGATGATTTCCCCGATCAGGAAGATGCGGTTGTCCGGAAAGACCCGGCGCGATGCGTAGGCGAGGTCGATGGCGCGCTCGACGCCGTAGCAGAATCCGAACTGTTCGGCGAGAAGGACGGTGGTATTGCCGACGGTGATCCTGCCGCCGCGGTCCCGGAGCTTCTCGACGATGGTGGAGTGGAAATGAATCGCCACTTCGGCGGACACCCGTTCCATCACATCGGGCCGGCGGACGTTGACCCGGCTTTTCTTCGATTTGTTTGCGGCTTCGCTCATCTGGAGGGGATATAGCCGTGAAATCAGGCCCGACCAACTCATTTTCGCAAAAACCCACAGGGTAAATACTTGTAAACCTGGGGATTCACGACGACATATGAGATATAGGAAAACTCCTCCAGGCTCACGTCTGCGGCCCTGTTGCTATGAAACCCATGTTGCTGCGTCTTGTCTGTGTCCTGTCCCTGCTGATCCACGCGGTGAGGGGGGAAGTGGTGTTGCAATATTTCAACACCGATTGGCGCGAAATCACCGCGCGGCTGCCCGAGCTGGCTGAGGCGGGCTATGACTCATTGTGGGTGCCGCCGCCGACCAAGGGCAGCGGCGGGCTCTCCGTGGGCTACGATCTATGGGATCGCTTCGACCTCGGCGGAAAAGACCAGCGGGGCACGGTGCGGACCCGCTACGGCACCGAGGCGGATTTGCAATTGTTGTTGGAAACCGCCCACCGTTTCGGGTTGCGTGTCTATTTCGACACGATCTTGAACCACAATGCGTTTGATATCCCGGGATACAATGCCACCACGCCGATCGACACTTATCCTGGCTTCGTGCCGGAAGACTTTCACCTTCGCCGCACCGAAGATGGATTCTATCGGAAGTGGGACAACACCCGCGACTGGAATGACAGCTGGCAGGTCCAAAACCTCGGACTCGCCGACCTCATCGACATCGCCCAAGAGTCGCCGAATACCAATCACGGGACCAACGAGGGTGACGACATGCCGAAAATTTCCTTCGTCAGGCACCCGAACAATCCGGAATATTACCTCGATCTCGACCTGCCAATCTCCGTGACCAATAGTGCCGGCACCTTCTCGACATTTACCTTCGCTAACAAGGAGGCATGGCAGGACATCGGCGTGGCGGGTGTGGCGAACTCCGCAGGCAACGGGCGCTTTGACTGGGTCGATACGAATGGCAACGGCCAGCACGACGCCGGGGAATCGAGCGAGCCTTTCAGCGATACGGGACTCGATGGAAACAATCCTGCCTGGCAGACCATGAGCCGAGGCTACGGCGACGGCAAATACAACATGGGCAACCCTGTCGTCGAGGACGTGGGCGCGATGCTCATTCGCTCCGGGCGCTGGGTGGTGGATCGCACCCATGTGGACGGCTTCCGGCTCGATGCGGTGAAGCACGTCCCCGACTACTTCTTCGGTCAGCAAAGCGGAGCTGACAAGGACCGCTCGGGTGCAGGCTACCTCGGGCAGGCGCAGGAGCAGTTCAACCTCACCCGGGGCTTCAGCGACTGGAACAATCACCGCGACTCACTTTTCGACACCGAGCGAGGCCGCGATGATGCGATGGTTTTCGGTGAGCATCTCGGCCAGCCGCCTGGCTACGATGGCTATTGGAATGCTGGGATGCGGCTGGTGGACAACGACCTGCGCAATCAACTCAACGACCGGCTGGGAAATCCCTCAAGCGGACTAACAGGCTACGACCAGCCCGGTGCCGGCGGCTTCGCTCCCGGCCTCGGAGTCACTCATGCCCAGAGCCATGACAACGACTACGCGTCGCGCCGCGAACTCCAGCACGCCTACTACCTCACCCGCGCCGGACTGCCGTTGATCTATACCGACGGGAACAACCATGCCGGCATCCTCGGTGCCAGCGGCGGCGCGTTTCCACGGATCGCTAACACCAACTTCCTCGGCCAATACGCGGACGGCCGCATTCCCAATCTCCTCTACATCCATAACCACTTCGCGCGCGGCACCCAGACCGGGCGCTTCAGCGATGCGGACTTCGTCGCCTACGAGCGTATCGACAAGCGCGAGAACGGCAGCATGACCGATGCCGATGGCGCAACGATGCTTTTCATGATGAATGACAACTACTCCAGTGGCCAAGCGCGGACATTTGCCACCAGCTTCTCCGCCGGTGCCTATCTCTACAACTACTCCACCTACGGCGGCGGTTTCTACAAATACGCGGCCGACATGAACACCGCGATCGTTCCCGCCGGGGGCTACTTTGCCTTCTCCTGGCGCTCACCCGAGGAGTCGAATGTATTCGCAGGCTCCGCAGTGAAGCCGGTGACCATCCTCCAAGGCGGACAAGCGGTCCCGAGCTTCACCTACGAACGCCAGGACGGGCGGGACGGCGATCCCGGGTTCAATCCTAACAATCTACCCGATGCCAATGCCACCGATTATAAATACAGCATCACCGTTCCACGCGTGACCAGCGGTGCGAATCTCAGCTTCATCGCCCGCGCGGACGGCTCTGCGGAAAACATGATGCTCGAGCTCGACGGCGGCGTGGACACCAATTCACAAATCCCCCTCGGTCCGACGACAGGGGATCTGCGCGACCATCCCCCCGCGCTCTCGACCGATACGTTTCTGGGATACGAGCAAATGCAGTTCGTGCGACGGGCCGCCGAGAAGTTCGCCGCCGTCAACACCGTCCGGAACGTCATTGGTTCGCCGGGCGCGGAGACCTATCAGTGCACGATCGGCACCGCCGGCTTCGCCAATAACAACGGCAGTGGCACAAACAGCAATGCCGGCACCGCGGCCTTCGTCTATCACGACCCGGCGGGAAACCGCGACATCGGCGGGGCGCAATTTTCCCCCGCGCCCCAGTTGGCATCCGGGAGTGCCGTCACCGTGCAGGTGAAGACCGGCTACCAGTTTCAAATCAACCAGGTCTGGTTCTATTACACGACCGATGGGTCTGCCCCGGAAGGCTCGGGGGGGGTGACCAAGGGTACGACGTTGGCGCTTTCCATGGCCTACACCACCCATGGCAATCCGGACGGCGCTAACATTACTGACTGGTGGGCCGTGACGCTGCCCGCGTTGTCCAGCGGGACGGTGCTCCGCTACAAAATCGGCGGGCTCAGCTCCACGGCCGGCAGTGTGTTTCCGTCAGGCCCCGCCGAGGTCGATTTGAAAAAACGGATGGAAACGGTGTTTCAAATTTCCAATTTCAACGCCACGACTGCCAAGGTCCGGCCGCACAACGACTACAGCGAGGAGCGCACCGGCCTTGCCGAAGGCTTCCACGTCCTGCGGGCACGCGCTTTTTTAAGTCGGGCGAACCGGGCGTCGATCTTCAATACTTGGACACAGACTTTCTACTACGATGCGCAGACGCCCGGCGGGGAAATCAAGTATCCTGCGAACAATGGCGATACGGTGGGCGGTCAGCAATACGGCCTGGTGGTCCGTGCCGACCCGAGCGTGACGGAAGTCTGGTATCACATCGATGACGGCGATCCGACTAACAACGAGTCCGCCACGGGCGTCAGGACCGGCAACGGCGGCGGTTCGGAGCCGTTCATTGATGCCAACAACAATGGCGTGCGCGAAGTAGGCGAGGCCTTCACCGACCTCAACGGCAACGGTAGCTACGATGCGAACCTTGCGGAAGCCTGGACGAAAGTGGACGAAGTCAGCTCGCCGGCTGGCGCGACCAGTCAATATGGTCGGGAGTGGCGCTTCAACTATCGAAATATCCCCGCCAGCGGCACGGCTACGATCAAGGTGCGTTTGTTGGAGGTTTCCTCGACCCGCAATATGGCGCTCGCTTCAGCGGCAGCCCATGTCACCGAGTTGGTAAGGACGGTGAATACGGCCGGTCCGCTACTCCGCATGTTCCTTGCCTATCCACAGCAGGACGGTCAGACGGTGGGTGCGGGCTATGTCATGAAAGTGCGCTTTACCGCCAGTCT
>JAYWDF010000176.1:0-6942 GCA_043779985.1 Akkermansiaceae bacterium
TCGTTCACCCAAATGGACAGTGTCAGTCGCAGGTTCAGCACCGGTCGCGGCGCTCGGCTACGATACGCTCGGCAATGTGGATGCAACACTTGCCACCACCGTCACCGGACTTTCCATCGCCTCCGGCGCCGAGTTCACCATCACCTGGGTGTCGGATCGCGGCCTCTCCGGCACCGGTTCATCCAAGCAGATCGCCTTGGCTAACGTGGTGGTCGCCACCTCCGCACCGAGTGGCTACGAAGTTTGGAAAACCACGAATGTGGGTGGCCAAACTCCATCGCAGGACTTCGACAACGACGGACTGCCTAACGGTGTCGAGTATTTCATGGGGACCGCAGGCAACGCCTCCACTCCTTCACCGGGAATCGTGTCCGGGTCAGTCACCTGGCCGCGCGCTTCCGGGACGACGATTGCTTCATTCCGGGTGGAAACATCGCCCAACCTCAGCACTTGGTCGGATGCCTCAGTGAGTTACCCGGCGAATCTGAGCATTAGCGCCAGTCAGGTCGTGTTCACAATGCCGACAAGTCCGACGAGCCTTTTCGTCCGCTTGGTCGTGACGCCCTGATTTAGAGCTCATTCTTGCAGAAACCCCGTCGCTCGTTCCGAGAGACGGGGTTTTTTGTGCCTCGCGCCAGAGACCAAGATGCCGCGTTTTCGGGATGGCGCTGGACTCCGCAGTTTTGCTTGATCAAAATTTTCCCAATGAAGCCACGTTTTTCTCCTCCGCACGGCACAGCCAACAAGCAGGCCCGCGAAAACCGCCACGTTCAGACGGTGGAAACCATCCTGCCGTCGCTGGATGAGGACGACGTGATCGCGATTGTGGCACAGCAAGCGGTGCCCTTCGTGTTGATCCTGGATTGTGTGCAGGACCCTCATAACCTCGGGGCCATCCTGCGCACCGCGGATGCGGCGGGCGTCCATGTGGTGGTGGCACCGAAGGACAAGGCCGTCGGCATCACGGAGACCGTGCGCCGCGTCTCGGTAGGCGCGGCGGACCATGTGCCCTTCGCTCAAGTGACCAACCTGGCGCGCACCATGGAAAAGCTCAAAGCCGCCGGGCTCTGGCTGGTCGGAACTTCCGACCACGCGGCTTCGAAATCGATTTACGATTTGGACCTCAAGGGGCCGCTCGCGTTGGTGCTCGGAGCCGAGGAAAAAGGCATGCGCCGTCTCACCGAGGAGAATTGTGATTTCCTCGCCCGCATTCCCATGGCCGGAAAGGTCGAGTGCCTCAATGTCTCGGTGGCCACCGGCGTCTGCTTGTTCGAGGCGGTGCGCCAGCGCCGGGTGGCCGGTGAATGAACCGGTCCGGGTCTTGTCCGACCTTCACCTCGGACACAAAGTCTCACGAATCGAACAGGTCGCCGCGCTCCGACCTTTGATTGCAGGGGCTGCGACCGTGATTTTTAACGGCGATACGTGGCAAGAGCTTGCCCGCCCCTTTCTTCAACGCTCGACGGCGATGCTCGAGCAGTTGATAGCTCTCTGCCGCGAGGAAGGTGCCGAGCCGGTTTTTCTGGCCGGAAACCACGATCCTGGCTGGTCCGGCCCCGGCTGGGTGGAACTGGCGGGCGGCCGGATCATCATCACCCACGGCGATGCGTTGTTGTTCGATGGATCCCCTTGGAAGCGCGAGATCCTCGTCAGCGGCAAGCAGGTGATGAAGCTGTGGCAGCAGCACCCCGAGGCCGAGCGCAACGTCGAGGAGCGCTTGCTCTTGGCGCGCAAGATCGCCCGCGAGCTCTGTTCCGTCGAGCATCCGACAGGCCGAAGCTTCGTGCAACGGGCCTGGGATGCCGTCCTGCCGCCGACGCGCGCGGTCAAGATGATCGAAGCGTGGGCCACTCAAGGCTCGGCGGGTGCTGATTTTTGCGAACGCTATTTTCCCGACGCCGAGATGCTCATCGTCGGCCATTTCCACCGCGAAGGCAGCTGGACGAGAAAGGGCCGCCGAGTGATCAACACCGGCTCCTTCATGGCTCCGGGTCGCGCAGATTGGGTCGAGTGGAATGCAGGCTGGCTGAGCCGCGGGCGAATCGACGAATCACCGCACCTCTGCAAAATGGGTGAAACCCTGGACGTCTGGCGATTTTGAATTCCCCGAACGCCGGGAAAAAGGTGGTACACGAGGACGGGATCGAACCGCCGACCAATCCGGTGTAAGCGGACCGCTCTACCGCTGAGCTACTCGTGCAGGGGCAGAGCGGGAAGCTGCCGGAGGATTTCACCAAGATCAAGCTCGGAGTGTTGCAAGCTTGCGAGTCGGGCGCGGCGGTGGTTTGTTCGCAGCACGAATGCATTTGCGCCTCTCCGATCAAGAACTCGCCACGTTGGTGGAAATGGTTAGCCTCGCGGCCAATGTCGCGTCGTGGAATCAAAAGGAAACCGCCAACGATCAAGTGGCCGCTTTCGAGAATCTCGAGAGCAAGATTCTCGAAAAGGCAGGGCACTCGGGTCTGGGGGACTGGATCGAGTTCGACGAGGAAAGCCAGCGCTTCCGGGTGAAGGCGGAGAAGGAGGAGAATCTATTCTACCACGAGTGCTACGAGGAGTTCCGTAACGAGAGCTTCTGGGACGAGATGGCCGTCCGACTGGCAGATCGCGATCTGGCGCGAGCCATCGGCTTCAAGGAGTGGGAGAAACTCAGCGAAGAAGACCGCCGCGCGCGGACTGTCGCGTGGGAGAAGCGCTACTGGGAAGAGTTTTCCAAGCGCGGCGTCGAGCGCGTGGTGGTGGTGACGCCGCCGGGGGAAGGGTGAGCAGGAAAGGGCTCCCAGTCACGCGCGACAAAATGCCGCACAATTGATTGATGCGGCCGCATCAACCATTTGTGCGGCAGCTGGCGAAAGTCAGCCAGTTTCCAGCACCTTGCACCCCGCCCCCGTAAGTCTAGCTGTCGAAAGCGGAAATTTTCAGCCTCTTAACATCTCAACGACTTTGCACGGAAGTGGATTTTTGCAAACTCCGTAAAGACGCTTCCCCAGCACGGGAAATTGGACTCGATCCCTTCGAGTGGGGTGCGGCGACGGCGCTAAGGCTTTTCACACCGGCATCATATAGCCTAACAAATCACCCAACCGCTCACGCAGTTTCGGACGCGGGACGATGGCGTCGATCAAGCCGTGCTCAAGCATGAACTCGGCGGTTTGGAAGCCGGGCGGCAGGTTCTGATGGGTGGTTTCCTTGACCACGCGTGGGCCGGCGAAGCCGATCATACACTTGGGCTCGGCGAGGTTGATGTCGCCGATGGTGGCGAAGGAAGCGGTGACGCCGCCAGTGGTGGGGTGGGTAAAGAGGGAGATGTAAGGCAGTTTCGCTTCGGATAGACGGGCGAGCGCGCCGCAGGTTTTCGCCATTTGCATCAGCGAGAGCATGCCTTCCTGCATCCGCGCGCCGGACGATGCGGAAACGATGATCACACCGCGCTTTTCCGCGATGGCCGTCTCGATGGCGCGGGTGATTTTTTCTCCCACCACCGAGCCCATCGACCCGGCGAAAAATTTGAAGTCCATCACGGCGATCATCGCACGCTGGCCATCGATGGTGAGTCGGCCGCAGATCACGGCATCATCCAGGCCGGTCTTTTCGCGGAGCCCGGCGGTCTTCTCGTCGTAGCCGGAGAAGCCGAGCGGATTGCTTGAGATCAGACCGACTTCGGTTTCTTCAAAGGAGCCAAGGTCGGCAAGCATGGTGATCCGCTCGCGGGAATCGATGAGGAAATGGTGGCTGCATTGCAGGCAGACCTGGAGGTTTTGTTTGAGCTCAAGAGTGTGAATCATTGCGCCACAATCGGGACATTTGACCCAAAGGCCCTCCGGCATGTCTTCACGTCGGTCGAGGCTGCGGAGGCGAGGTTTGCTGAAAATGCCCATGGAATTGAAAAGTTGCTGTCTGATACGAGCTGCCAAGCAAGTCTCTCGTGGCGGCAAAGCTAGCGGCTGGGATGGATGACGACAACCCCCTTTTGAAGGATCTGATTCAAATGCACCGTGTTTGGAGTTGCTATTTTTTCCAAATCACATCAAAAACGCCGTGCGAAATTAATAAGCACGCCCGTAATATCTGATGAGTACTCGCCGTTTCGTAAGTGGTTCTTCGGTCATTCTTGCCGGGTGGCTAGGGGCAACATTCTTCAACGACGTGCCCGCGCAGAGGTACCCGAAGCTCGACAAAAAGCCGGCAACAGCCTCATGGGTGGACCCTGGCGCTCCCGTGGTAGCCACAGCGGCCATGAAACCTGCGCAATCGCCCGTTTCCATCTCGCATTGAGCTTGGGCATTCGCCAGGATCTGCGCATGGCGAACGAACCGATTATTTGCGATACCAAGCCGCTGGCTCTTGAGATGGAGGCCGGGACTTATTTTTGGTGTTCTTGCGGCCGATCCGGGCACCCGCCCTTTTGCGATGGCTCCCATAAGGGCACCGGACTGCAACCGGTGAAATTCGAAGTGACGGAGAAAAAGACCGTCTGGTGGTGCCAATGCAAACATACGGCGAACCCACCGCTCTGCGACGGCTCACACAAGAACTTGCCGAAGTCCGAGTAAGCCGCCTCAGTAGGTTTTCAACCACTCGACGACATCCGCCACGTCTTGAGCACTCATGCCCAGTTGGTCGGCACCGAGCATGAGCGAGCGCCCCATGTCTTTGGAGCCGGCGATCAGTTTTTTGGGAATCTTTTGAGTGACCCCACCGGTCGAACGAATTACCAAGGGATCCCCATCGGCGATGATGCGGCCATCGATCCGTTTGCCATCTTTGAGCTGGACCGCCGTGCCCTCATAGCCGTGTGAAATATCGAAGGACGGATCGACGATGCTGCGGGCTAGAACTTCTGGAGCTTGATGGCTGCCAAATCCTTTGAGGGCAGGGCCGTAGTCAGGCCCTGCCTCGCCGATTTTATGGCACATGATACAGCGCCCCGCCGCAAGCTTACCCCGGTTCGCATCGCCCTGAAGTCCCATCACATCGGCGACGCTGAATTGGGTGCTCTGGGGTTTCTCCGGAACAAGCATCGCTACAACAGCGGCAGGGTGATCGATCAAACCGCGCCTTTCCAATTCGGGAGTGAGATTGAAAGTCGCCCATTCGCCTTCATTGCGGTTCGTCAACCACCACAGAGCCTGCTCCCTGACCGGTGAATCCTCGTTGGCGAGATCCATCAAGGCGGCAGCCGAATTCCTCGAATTGATGAAGGCGATGGAATCGACCGCGAGCTTGCGCTGAGCCCCGCTGAGGCTCGCCGCCGCTGCTCGCACTTTCAACGACGGCACGGCCGCCTCCGGCATCAGCCGCCAGGTAAGTCGCGCGAAGCGGTCGTTCCATTCCACCGGGGCACCGGGGCTCATGGCAGTTTCGAGGGTTTTCCAGAGTTTTTCCGTGTGATGCCCGGCCCCAAGTCCAAGCGACTCCAAATAGGCGCAGTCCGTACCATCATAGCGGGTTGCCACGTTAACGAGGACTTCACGGGCCTGCTCGAAACTGCGGTAGCGCACGGCAAGAGCAGCCTCAGCGCGGATTTCAGGCGCGGAATCGCATGAAAGCATCCGAGCATACGTTAGATCGTCAATTTTACCATCAGTCCGACGGATCGCCCGGAAGGCGGTTAGACGAGTGGCTGCGTCCTGGCTCGCAAGCAAGGACGCAAGCTTCGTGCGGCCATTTTCCCCGAGGTAAGGCAGCAGCCAGATCGCGCGAGCTGCGACGTATGGATTCGGGTCAGAGAGAACGTTCACCACGGCATCATAAGCTACGGGTCCGGTGGTCTTGAGTTTCTGATAGCCGAGCGAGCGCACGTTAACGGCTGGCGACTTCAGGGCGAGCACCGCCCCTTCAAGCGTGGTGAGATCAAACTTCGGAACAGAAGGCTTGAACCCCTTTGGTGCGACTCGATAGATGATTCCGGACGCGGCCTCGTCCTGTGTGTCATGCCCACCAACGCGAGGGTCAGTCCAGTCCGCGACGTAGAGCGCTCCATCGGGACCGACACAAACGTCAGACGGACGGAAATTGAATCTGGCCTTATCCGTATCAGCCATGGCTGCGTGCTTCTTGGCTCCGCCGGTGAAGTCGGCGCCGTCAAACTGCTTCTCAGGATTGGTCGAGAGAAAATCGGTCCGGTCCAGCTTGAATCCCGCACCATCCGGAGTAGGTTGATAGCTGAAAATGACGTTTCTTGCCGCCTCGCAGGACAGGAGGGTGCCGTGGAATTTCTCACCTAACGCGCCATTTTCATAGAAGGCGATCCCCGTAGGCGACCCGCCGCCATAGACGTCGCCCGAAGGCATCGTCCCGGGGTTCTCCTGCCGCCAGTGGGCGGTCGGCGTGTCCTGGCCCGGGCGTTGGTCCGCCTGCCAGGTGCGGGTTCCATCGTTAGAGAAAAAGCCGGCATTTCCGTGTTCGAGCACATGGCTCGTCCGGCAGGCCGGAGGATCGTCATTGTCATTCTGAAAAACGTAGCCGCGGGAATTGATAGTCTGCTCGTAGGAATTTCGGTAGCCGTTGCCGACAATCTCCGCATGGGTCGCATCCGGATTCATCCGCACGGTGAATCCACCGACGTAAACAAATCCGTCACCGCTGGTTTTTCCCGAAATCGCCTTGGTATCCATCGGCCATTCGCCGCCGCCACTTTTGTAGTAAGTGCTGCCTATGGGAAAGGTGCGGCCAGATTTGTCAGTAAAAACACCACCGGTATTTCCTTGGTTGAAATACCATTTCCCGTCAGGGCCGGCAGTCAGGGAATGGAGCGAATGGTCGTGATTTCTCCCGTTAAACCCAGTGAGCAAAACCTCTCGCGTGTCGCCAGCGGCAGGGTCAAACTTGCCATCCCGATTGCCATCGGTGAGTTTCAGCAAGTTGGGCGGCTGAGAAACGATCACCACGTTGTCAAAGACCGCGATGCCTAACGGCGAAATCAGTTCAGGGTCCTGCCAA
>JAYWDF010000177.1:0-6941 GCA_043779985.1 Akkermansiaceae bacterium
GGGTGAAATGGTGGAGTAAGAGCCCACCGCGAATCCGGGTAACCGGACGGCACGGCAAACCTCGCGTGGTGCAAGACAGAACAGGGAAAGGGCTGCCCGCCCGTTCATTCCCGGGTATTAGTCGCACTCTGCGCAAGCAGGGCGCTCCGCTTCGGCGGGGTGAGAGAAATGGCCGTCCAGCCTCGCAAGGGGTGGACAGAATCCGGCTTACAGGGGAGCGGCACTCCCTTTTCACCGCCTGCCGTTGCAGCTTGCACGCGGGTTGTCGGATTTGCATCGAAACGCCTACTCCCCGGACGGGTTGCACTTGGCGAGAAAATCCAACCAATTAGCTGAAATTCAGCAATATCCGACAACTCAAGCGCGCCCTCGTGCCGCTCGGTACGCCTCCTGCGAAGGGGTGCCGTGACATTCGCGGCAAGAGCCCCGCAGCGCCGGAGCAACTCCTTGCCGCAATTACCACCAACCAACAACGACCATGAAAACTACCGACCTCACCCGCCTCGCACTCCTCGTCTCCCTAGCCGCTGCGACTCCTGCGGTCTTCGCTGCAGAGATCGTGGTGGAGAAGCCGATGATGGAAGAAAAGATGCCGATGATCGCACCGGGGTCGCTCACCGCGATGATCCACGACAGCGTCACCTTTTCCACCCTCTCGAAAGCCCTCGCCGCGACGGGACTCGACATCACCCTCGGCGGCAAGGGCGAGTTCACCGTGTTTGCCCCGACCGATGAGGCCTTTGGCAAGCTCCCTGCCGGCGTGCTCACCAAGTTGATGCTCCCGGAAAACAAAGAAAAACTCCGCTCACTCCTCCTCTACCACGTCGTCGCCGGCAACATGCCCGCCGCCCAACTGAGCGATGGTGAGGTCAAAACCATGAACGGGGAAAAAGTCGTCGTCGCTGTTAGCGGCAAAGACATCGAAGTCAACAAATCGAAGGTCTTCAGCGCCGACGTGATGGCCAACAACGGCGTGATGCATTCCGTCGGGATGGTTCTCATCCCCAAATCGCTCGATGGCTTTGCGGGTCTCGACAAATAAGACTCCCTGCCATTTTTAAAAAAAGGCACCTGCGGCAACCCGCCGCAGGTGCCTTTTTTTCGTGGGCTCGGAGCGTCGATCAGTCGCAGACGTGGATCATCATGACCTTGTCCTTCGGGATCCAATTCTCATTGCATCCGTCCCTGAGCACCAGCCACTCGGCATCCAAGCGGACCAAAGTCCCCTCGGCGGTGTCCGGTGCGACGAATCCGGTCACCTTGTTAGCCATCCCGGCGATCACGGGCTTGGAAGATGAACGGGAATCCACCGTCACCACACAGGACCGGTTGAGGGGATAATCGATCGAACGGGTGCCTGAATTCAGCAGATTGGCGGGAGTGCGGACTCCGACCGTTACACCTGAGACCCAGGTCGAATACATGATCAGCAAGACTGCACCACCGAGAAGAATCATCGGTTGTCGTTTCATGGTTTTATCAGTTGGGGGTTGACGCCGGGGGGCGGATTGCAGGGACATCCTTGCGATCGACTTAAAACGTAGCACAGCCCACTGCGGATGCATGGAAGATTTCCTGGCACCCTCCGGCCGGAACCACCTGGCGCGGCGGGCGACGAGACATTTGGATTCCATTTTCAGGTTTATCCTTGCGCGAGTGGAGTTGGCGGGAAGAATCCGCCCCCCGCGCCGCGGTTCCACCCCATGAGCGAATCCCACACCACGCCTGCAAATGCCAGCTTCGAACAAATCGGCGAAGTCCTGCGCAATCACCAATCCTTCGTCCTCATCAGCCACGTCCGCCCGGACGGCGATGCGATCGGCTCCCAGCTGGCACTCGGCTACGCCCTGATCGCCGCAGGCAAGTCCGTGCGCCTCATCAACGAGGACGGCCTGCCGGACAATCTCGCGTTCATGGCCGGCTCGGATAAAATCGAGCTTCCGCCCGCCGAACCGCTGGAGGTGGAAGTCGCCATCGCCCTCGACACCGCCACGAAGCCGCGGCTTGGCGACCGCGCACTGCACGCCGCCTCCAAGGCGAAGATCTGGCTCAACATCGACCACCATGTTTCCAATCCGAAATACGGCGACCTGAACCTGATCGACTCGAGCAGCCCGGCCACCGGCCAGATCCTCTATCAACTCATTGTCGCGCTCGACCTGCCGATGCCCGCCGAGAGTCGCGACGCGATTTACGTCGCGGTTTCCACCGACACCGGCTCGTTCCAATACCCCTCGACCACCGCGGTCACTTACGACCTCGCCGCCGACCTGATCCGCCGCGGGTTAGATGTGGGAACGATCAATTCGCAAACCTACGACAACCATCCTTACCGCCGCGTCGAGCTGATGCGCGCCCTGCTCAACACCCTGGAGCTTGCCGAAAATGGATTGGTGGCGAACTGGACGATGCGCGATCAACTCCGCATCGATCTGGGGCTGATGCCCGAAGACAGCGAGGGACTCATCGACATCATCCGCGCGATCCGCGGCGTGCAAGTGGCGGTGTTCTTCGAAGAGCTGCCGGACGGGAAAATCCGCGTTTCCATGCGTTCGAAGGACCGCCGCTTCAACGTGTGCGAAGTCGCCACGGAATTCGGCGGCGGCGGCCATGCACTGGCTGCAGGGATCCGCATGAAGGGGCCGCTCGAAGCAGCCAAGCCGCTTGTGTTAGCCGCGATCCAACGCCGCATCGAAGCCGCCGGACTCTGATTTTCACCCACCTTATATGAGAAATAATCCCACGGATTCAGACGGCCCGAGCGGCGTGCTATTGATTGATAAAGCCGAGGACATGACATCGCACGATGTCGTGGCCATCGCCCGGCGCGCCTTGAACACGAAGAAAATCGGCCACTGCGGCACGCTCGACCCGATGGCCACCGGCCTGTTGATGCTTGTCATCGGCCGCGCCACCAAGATTCAGGATTTGCTGATGAGCGAGGACAAGCAGTATGTGGGCACGCTTACGCTCGGCTCGACCACCAGCACGCAGGATCGCCAGGGCGACACTCTCGAAACGAAACCTGTGGGAGATTATTCCAAGGAGCAGATCCACGAGGCCTTCGACGACTTCATGGGTGACTTCGAACAAATCCCACCGATGGTCTCCGCGATCAAGAAGGACGGCGTGCCGCTTTACAAACTTGCTAGAAAAGGCATCGAAATCGTCCGCGAGCCGCGCAAGGTGCATATTACGTCCTACGACGTCTCACGCATCGAGCTGCCGGAAGTGGACTTCACCGTGAATTGCTCCAAGGGCTTTTACGTCCGCACCTACGCCCACGACATCGGTGCGAAGCTCGGCTGCGGCGCGCACTTGAGCGCCTTGCGCCGCACGCGTTCCGGCAAGTTCACCTTGGACCGCGCGGTCCCCGTGATGGATCTGAAGACCATCCCGCGTGAGGACCTGCTCAAAGCGCTCATTTCCCTAGCGGAAATCTCGCTGATGCGCGGAGCCTGAGGTCGCCCCCCCGGATCTCAATCTTCGTCGAACACTTCGGTTTCCTCGACGACTGGCATCAGGCGGCGGAAATGCACTTGGCCGACACGGCGTCCGTCCGTACTCGTGATCCGCGCCTCGTAACCGAGGATTTCGAGCGTCTCGCCGACTTCGGGGAAACGCTCGAGTTGCTGCGTGAGGTAGCCACCGACGGTGGTGACCTCGCCGCTTTCGAGGAAGAGCTCGGGCACATGGCCCGCTAGATCATTGAGCGTCATCGCGCCTTCGATGACGAACTCGTCCTCGTTCACGCGTGTGAATGACGAGCGTTCGTTGTCAAACTCGTCCTGAATGTCGCCGACCAGTTCCTCCATCACGTTGTCGAGGAAAACGATCCCGACCGGCGTGCCGAATTCATCCACCGCCATGGCAAGATGGGCATGCTCCCGCAGGAAAAAGGTGAGCAGCGTGTCCAGCGGCATCGTGTCCGGGACGATTTTCAGCTCCCGCTTGATCCGCATCAGATCCGGATCGGGATCCTTGAGCAGCTTGAAAAGATCCTTGATGTGAATGAGGCCGATGGCGTGGTCCAGGTGGCCTTTGACGAGCGGGAAGCGGGTGTGCTTACTGCGCATCGCGATTTCGAGCGTCTTCTCAAAGGGTTGGTCGGCATCGAGGATCACCACCTTGTTGCGCGGCGTCATCACATCGCGCACCCAGAGTTCGTTGAGGCCGAGGGCGTTGATCAGGATTTCCCGCTCGGTCTCGGTCACCTCCTGGGAATTCCCGCTCTGTGTGACGAGCAGGGCCAGCTCTTCCGCGGAGTGGGCTTCTTCGTGGCCGGTGGCGGGCTCGATTCGAAAAACCACGCGCGCCAGTCGGTTCGCTGCGCCGTTGAGCATCCGAATCGGCAAGCTGCAAAGGTTGTAAAACAAGCGCATGGGCCGGGCCAGAACCAGCGTGGTTTCCAGCGACTTGCGGATGGCGATGGTCTTGGGCAATTGCTCGCCCACCACCACGTGCAGAACCGTGAATGAACCGATCGCCAGCACCCAGGAAAGGCTGGAAACCAAGCCTGGAGGAAACCAAGGAATCTCTTGGAGCGGCGGCCCCACCAATTTTTCGATGAACGGCTCGCCGAGTGCGCCGAGTGCCAGCGAGGCAACGGTGATGCCAAGTTGAGCGGCGGAGAGATAGGGATTGATGTCCGCTACGATTTTCCGGGCGGCGACGCCCTCCGGAGATTTATCCTTACCCTCGGCCTCGATCTGGCTGGGCCGCACCTTGACGAAGGCGAATTCCGCCGCCACGAACAGCGCGTTGAGCAGAAGAAACAAAAAAATCCCGCCTAGGTAGAATAAGGTCTCGCCAAGCGTCGGCCATTGATAACGAACCCCGGCTGTTGTTGCCAGCCACATAAAATCCGCAATCATCGGTCAGAGTTTTTCGTAAACGCCTTGGTCGCGCCGCTGGAGAATGGTGAATCCAGCTTTCTTCGCATCGCTCACGGAGAGCGGCTTGGTAATCGTCGGGGTATTGATCCGCGAGATCACCTTCTTGACCGGCTTTTTGCACAAGGGGCACACCAGCAAGGGCGCGCGGTCTATGGGGCGTCTGAGCTCGAATCCTCGGGCACAGACGCGGCAACTATGCTCCGGATCATCCGGGGCTTCTGAAACGTATTCGTAGATGGGCATAATAAAAACGTGGGAACGGTGTTCTCCGTCCCACGTTAAGATAGCGGAAGCTGTGCCAGTTACCAGCTGGACTTGGTCACGCCCGGGAGCATCCCGGCGGAAGCAAGTTCACGGAAGGTAATCCGGGAAAGGCGGAAGCGGCGCAAGAAAGCACGGCGGCGGCCGGTGATCTCGCAGCGGTTGACCAAACGGGTCGGGCTCGCATCACGTGGGAGCATGGAAAGGCCTACATAATCCTTCGCAGCCTTAAGCTTGAGACGGAGTTCAGCGTATTTCTCGACAGTTACTTTTTTGCGCGCGTTGCGAGCGATCCAACTTTTCTTAGCCATAATTCGGGGGGCAGGTGTTACGGGATGGGCCGGAGCTTGCAAGCCCAAAGTCGCATTTCCCCGGATTTTTTTCCAGCGATATACCCCGAATGAACCACGGTGGGCTGCAAGATTCGCCCCCGACGGGTCGTTTCCGACGATCACACCGGCAACGAATTAACCACTCGCCGCCGGTCATCCGATCCGGCAAAGTCGCCCCTGAAGACCCTACCATCTCCCTCTAAAACCACCTCAAATCCTCATGAATCGTCGTGAAATCATCCGCACCGGCTCGCTGGGCACCCTCGGGTTGCTCGCTTCCCAAACCTTCCAATCCGCCCGCGCCCAAGCCCGCGTCGCTGGCTCAAATGAACGCATCCGCATCGGCATCGTCGGCTTTTCCGACCGCCTGAACAGCACGCTGCTGCCCGCATACAAAGCCGTGGCAGACCAGTTCAACTGCGAAATCGTCGGCGTCTCCGACCTCTGGAGCCGCCGACGGGACGACGCGAAGGCCTATTTCACCAAGCACTTCGGCCAGGAGATCGCGACTTACCGGAACAACGAGGAGATGTATGAAAAGGCCAAGCTGGACGCCGTCATCATATCCACCGCCGATTTCCAACATGCGACCCATGCCATCGAAGCGATCGCCGCCGGTTGCGACGTCTATTGTGAAAAACCCTTCGCCGAGACCATGGAAGACGCCCGCGCCGCACTCAAGGCGGTGAAATCGTCCGACCGGATCCTCCAGGTCGGCTCACAGCGTCGCTCGGGCCAGACTTACCAAGCGGCTCACGATTACCTCAAGAGCGGGAAATTCGGCCCGATCGTCGCTGCGGAAATGACCTGGAACGTGAACCAGCCCGGCCGCTGGCGGCGGCCCGACCTCGTGGCCGCGATCCGCGAGCAGGACACCGACTGGAAGCGCTTCCTTTGCAACCGCCCGGACGACAAGTGGGACCCGCGCAAGTATTTGGAATACCGCCTGTTCTGGCCCTACTCGTCCGGCATCCCCGGCCAGTGGATGTGCCACCAGATCGATACGATCCACTGGTTCACCGGACTCCCCCACCCTCGCTCGGTCGCCGCGAACGGCGGCATCTATCAATGGAAGGACGGCCGCACGAATTACGACACGCTGACCGCGGTCTTCGACTACGGCCCACTCGATGATCCGTCGTCCGGCTTCCAAGTCACCTATGGCTCGCGCAACAGCAACTCCGCCGGCGGCACCAAGGAGGTTTACTATTCCAACGGGGGCGAACTCACTCTCGCCACCGGCAAAGTCACCTCAAGCGGCGGCCTGGGCAAGAAGGAGGCCGATGAAATGAAAATGCAGCCGAACCTGCTCGCCGACTATCAACTATCAGGCCCCGGTGCCGCCCCCACCGCCGCGAACATGGGCGCTGACGAACTCACCACCGCGCACATGAAAAACTGGCTGGAGTGCCTGCGCTCGCGCCAGCAGCCGCACGCCCCGGTCGAGGCCGGC
>JAYWDF010000178.1:0-6931 GCA_043779985.1 Akkermansiaceae bacterium
GAAAGTGGTGATGAACGAGTGCATCGAACTCGCCAAACGCTTCGGCACCACCGACTCCCGGCGCTTCGTCAATGGCGTGTTAGACAAGATCGCGAAGCAGGTGGTGGCGTAGAGGCAGCACCTCAAAAGCCTGGCATAATTCGATTAGATGACTCACGAGGTTTTGAAAGCCAAGCATAACAAAGGCTGAAACCATTTGAGATAGTCGTTCGATCCCATGGGATCACGCTCAAAAAGAAATATATCTGGACCTTTAATTCGCTCGTTAAGAAACCGACTCGGTTGGAGTCAGGAACAAGCCGCTGCCCACTGTAATGTAATAGGATTCGACATTTCTAGGGCTACGTTTGCCCAGATCGAATCGCAGACACGAAATGTGACGGATCTTGAATTGGCGTTATTGGCCAAAGCCTTCCGTGTCAAAGTGGATAGCCTTCTCCCTGAGGAACTCCCTCCTTGGGTCGGCAAGGGAAAGAAAGACACATGGAAGCATCGAAAAGCGCCGGAGGTGTGAATCCAGTTTGTAATCTTAGTATTTCATTGACCGGTTAACCGAGGACGGATAGAGAACAGCACGAAATTCGAAACAGGAATTCCCACGGACTAATTAGACGATTCCGGTTTGCCTGCCCGTCTCACTCTTCTCAAGCTACCGCAAAGATAATGATATGAAATTCCTACCTGCTTCCCTCTCCTTGTTGTGCGGACTGTTGCCCTCACGCGGCCAAGAAGAATTCGCTAGGAAATGGGACGTTGAAATTCCCGTGCCGATTAGCGACGGAACTCCGTCCCCGCCGATCCCGAAACCTGAGCCTATCGAGGTCAAGGTCCTGAGTTCCCGCACCACCCGCATGAACGTGACGGAGGCAGCGGAAATGCCCGACCTTCCTCCCATCACCGGCACGATCAACGTCACTGTGCAGTTCGTCGAAGACCCGAAACTAACCGATCCGCCACCGCCGCTTCCCGCGCTGCCGCCTGATGATCCAGCGGTGGTTGCCAGATTGGCGGAACTCGCCGAAAAGTATCGCGGCACCGAACTCGTGTTCCTGTCCGCGACCGTACATGACCACAACCGCACGTTGCTCCGCATCTATCCGAACGGGCGGGTCGGTGATTCGGTCACTGCGTGGAGCAATCTGGATTTCAACCATTTCAGCGGTTTCTCCACCTATCGGGTGAAGGATGCGGTGGATGAAACGATGTATGATTTCGGGCTATTGATGGGGATCGGAAATCAGAATACCCAACAACGGACGAAATACGGCAGAAACGACGCGCCTGAAATCCCAGAAATGCCCGACTTCGCCGAGGGCGGGCCTTCTTTCGTCGTGGTCGAAGGCGACGCGAAAAGTCCGGCGATGGACACCTTGGAGCAGATCCACGACCTTTACCGCAAGGAAGGCGCGAGAATGGAGGAAGCCTACCACGCCCGCGAAAAGGCCCGCGCCGCACGCAAAGCTTATTTGTTAGAAAATCCACCAAAGCCGGATGATGTCACCATTCAGTTTTGGAAGAGGAACGCCCCATCGCCGCGAGGCGTGCAGGCCCTGGAAGGGAGGGCGAAACCATGAAGCGACAACTGATTCGATGCGGCATTCTCCTTGTTGCCGCGTCGGACATGGTGGGAGCGACTGCTGAACCACAGCCGCAGGTCTCGTTCACCGATGGAGCCAGCGGCACTTGGAACGCCGATTGGTCAGGTGTTTCCGCGCGGACCTACTTTCTTAAATGGAGCCTCGATCTGGTGAACTGGCACTATGCCCCGCTGGTGGAATTCGGAACCGGAATGAAAAGTTTTGGAATCAACACTCAGGGTGAGCGGAAATTCTTTGTCAGGCTGTTTTGTGTGGATGCGAAGGGGATCGCGAACCTCGCGGAGGCGGAGGCAGCGGACTACGACGGGGACGGGCTGAGCAACCGCTACGAGGTGGAAGTGGAGATGAGCGATCCGATGGATGGTGCCAGCCACGGCGGGGACAGCGATGGCGACGGCCTGCCGGACGGCTGGGAGCGGGAGTATTTCGGGAATTTGACGCACCATGGCGCGGTGGATTCCGATGGGGACGGCCTAAGCGACGCGCAGGAATGGCAGTTGGGAAGCAATCCCCTTCTAACCGACACAGATGGCAACGGCGCACCGGACGGTATCATGCGGCAAGAACTCGAATACGACCGGGTCGGGCGTTTGACCTCGGCGGACGCAGGTGCTGCGGGAGCGCAGGCGTTCGTCACCGATGCGGTGGGGAATGTGGAACAGGGAGACGGGATGGCTGCGGGAATTCCCTGAGTCGATGGTGACGGAAATTATTCAGGAAACAGCAGGATTGTATGAAAAGAGAGCATTTATCGACATGGCGCGGCGGAAAAAATCAAACCCGGTTTGCTCTCTGGAGCATGGCGGCGGTTTGCCTTCTGCCAAATCCGGCTGAGGCCCAGGATCCATCCTACTGGCGGAACTCGGCGGCGGAATCCAGCGGGGCGGTTGAAACGTCCGTTACCGGGACGGCGGACTTGCGGGAAATGGCGGCGGCGATTCCGCCGGACGAAGGGCCGCTGGCAGCCATGGCGCTTCAAGTTCCCGCCGCCATGGATGCGGAAGTGGCGGCGTTGGCCCAGGCGCTCGGGGACGGGCAGGCGGCGGCGGGCGAGGACGCGACGGCCAAGGCGCTGCGGATTTTCAACTGGGTGAGAAACAACCTCGATTACGAGTGCTACCACGGTCTGCGCAAGGGACCGGCGCTCACCTTGTTGGAAGGCACGGGCAACGACCTCGATCAGTGCGCTCTGTTGGTGGACCTGCTCAAGAGCGCGGGCTACCCGGCGGCGGACCTGAAGCTTCTCCTTGTTAGCGGCAAGGTAGACTACGAGGTGATGCGACCGTGGATCGGACTGGCGGAAATCCCTTATCCGGGCAAGACCTTCCAGCAGGTGGCCGGCGGCACCATCGAAGAGAAACTTGGCGTGGCCGTGCCCGAGGAGGTGGCCAAGCGGGCATGGTGGGGCTACAAGTTCTTGGAAAGCCGGGGCTGCGGCGTGGCGGGCAATTCGGGAAAACCGTTTATCGATTTGGACGCCCTGCCAAGCAGTGCGCGGTTGATTTTTGACCGGATGGTCGTGGAAATGAAAATCAACGGGGACACGTATTATCTCGATCCCTCGTACAAAGTCCATGAGTCGCTGGGTTCAGGCGTGAATTTGGCAGCCGCCAGCGGTTACCAGCGCGCGAGTCTTCTCACACAGGCCGGGGGCACGGCGGACGCTAACACCGCCAGCGGCTTGAGCCAGACGGCGGTGGGCACTTACATGACGGCGCGGGCCACGGCCCTGCACGCCGCAGTGGGAACCACCTCCATGGAGCAAACCCTCGGTGGCCGAAAGCTCTCTGACAACTCGGTGCAGTCGCTGTGGCAGGCCATCACGCTGGTTGACATCATGCCGGGTGGCACTTTCCAGTATTTCAGCGGAACTACCGATCCCACGCTGGCAGCTCTCAAATCCACCGTCCGTTTCTCAACTTCGGACGCGTTAGTAGGCCCGAGCATCGATCCGCTTGACTACACCATCCCCACTGCCGAACTCAAGGGGAGCAAGATTTCACTGACTTTCACCGGCAACACCTCTGAGCTGCGGCTGGATGACTCGCTGCCCGTCAGCGGAGTTGGGCGCGATCCTTCCGGCACCGTGAGCGGGAACACGCTGGATCTAACGATCACCATAAGTCATCCGACCCTAGGAAGCATCAGCGAGAAGAAGACCTACAAGAAGACCACTGCAAGCGCGGCTCCGTGTTCGTATGCCATCATTTACGGCTTCACCACCTCCGAGCGCCTGTTGCAGAAGCGCCACGAACAGCTCAGAGCTTACAAGGACGCGGGCAAGGCGGAGGATTCGCGGGAGGTGCGCACGGAACTGCTCAACATCATGGGCCTCACCTGGCTGCGCCAGACCACAATGCTCACCAACGCGCTGGCGGCGAAAAATCGCGTGCTGCCGCTGGACCGCCACCGCTTCGGGCGCGTGGCGCAGGAGGAAGGATTTTATGTGGATGTGGGCTTGCAATATTCGGACTCCATTGCCGATGACGGTCTAATCGACGACGGGCGTCTCGACCGTGTTTTCAACCTCGGCTCCCTCTTCTGGAGCGCGATGGAGCACGGCGTGATCCAACAAATGCAGGTCAAGGCCAACGGCGAGCCGTATGACGCGGTCTCGACGGTCAACATCCTGCGCACCGCCAACCAGGCGGGCGGCGCCCAGAAAATCGTGTTGGGACGCGCCTCCAATTGGGCGGCAGTCAAGCCGACGCTGACCGGCTACGATACCAACAACGCCGTTCCCGACCCTGGCGAATACACCGATGCGAATGACAACGGCAGCTATGACCCCGGCGAAACCTGGGCCGATCAAACCATCAAACAAAACCTCGAATGGCTGGTGCTCAACAGATCCGCGCAGGTTCTGCTGCCACAGAACGCCAGCGTGACGCAAGGCATCTGGACGGGCAGCGGCTGGGTGATCCGCAGTCCGAAGCTCGCGGGCATGATCATCAGCGGCGGCTATGCCGGCGGTTACGCCACCAGCATCGGGCAGGTTCTTTCGCCGCCGGTGACCAAATCATTCTGGACCAATCCCGCGACTATCTATCAGCCACCGTCGTTCCCGACGCTTGTCAAACACATCATTTCACCACCCTCGTTTTCGCAGAGTTATTACGGCAGCGATCCGGTGGACATGGCCACTGGCGGCTTCGTCCATGCCGTCGAGGATCTGATGACCGGCGTGGAGGAGGCACCACGCGGCCTCGGCTTCACGAGGGATTATTCCTCCAACGTGGCCACCCGTGACGACCAGCACATCGGCTACGGTTGGTCGCACAACTTGCACATCCGCGCCGACTCGCGGACGGCGGAGGGGGAAATGCTCGGCATGGGCAGCCCGCGGCAAGCCGCCGTTTTTCTCGCAGCAGTCGCCGCCACCAGCGACCTCTACCGCACGGACGCCACGCCCAAGGAATGGGCCGCCGCCTCGCTGGTAACCGCATGGATGGTCGATCAAATGCGCAACAGCGGGGTTTCGCTGCGCGTGGGCCGCGACATCCATCAGTTCATCGCCCAGCCGGACGGCACTTACACCGCGCCTTCCGGCTCCACCATGACGCTCGCCAAGGTGTCCGGTGCTTATCAACTCAATCAGCGTCTCGGGAACACCATCCATTTCGACATCACCACCGGCAAGGCCTCGAAAATCGCCGATGTGGACGGCCGGGAAATGACATTCACCTATCTCGCGGATGGCCGGATCGACTACGTTCAGGACCACGTAGGCCGCAGGCTCACCTTCGGCTACGATGCCACCACCAAGCGGATCACCAGCGTCACGGATTCCACCACGCCCGCCCGCAGTGTGGCGTTTCGCTATGACGGTCTTGGGAACCTAGACCGCTCGACCGATCCCGAGGGCAAACACACCTATTTCGACTACACCTTGGCGAACGTTTCCCCCCACCCCCCCGGTGTCACCATCCCAGACGAACACAAAATCGTGCGGCTGCGAAATCATGACGCGGAAACCGTCGTCCAGAACGTCTATGACCCGCTCGGCCGCGTGGAGCGTCAATTCCTCTATGGTGACACCGCCAAGACCTACCGCCTCCATTACACCGGACGGGACAACTACGAGGTCGATCCCCAAGGCGGCATCACCCACTATCTCTACGACGAAAAAGGCCGGGCCGTGGGCAAACGCGACGCCAGGGGCAATCTCTCCGCGACCGCCTACGATGGCGAGAGCCGCGTGGCCTCCCGTACCACCGCCGCCGGAGAAACCACCTCCTACACCTACGACGGCTTTCACAACCTCAAACGCATCGACCATCCACGGGGCGGCGGCTTCACCTTGATGGACTACGACAGCCTGCACCGGCTCGACCTCGTCACCGATCCGCAAGGCATTCAGACCGACTACATTTACTTCACCAGCGGCAACGACACCGGAAAAGACCGCCCGCAGCAAATCATCTCCGCCAAAGGCACTCTCGATCAATCCACCACCACCCACGCATACATCCAGAGTGGTGCCGCCGTTGGTCGCGTGGCATCCATCACCGATGGCGACGGCCTGATCACCACCAAGACCTACGACGCGAACGGCCAACCGGACCTCACCACCACCTCCGGCGGATTCATCACCAACGAAGACCACGACACTCGTGGCAACCTGCTGGCCGTCACCGATCCTAACGGACGCATCACCTCGGCCACCTACAATCAGCGCCGCCAAGCCACCACCACCACCGCCGATCAAGCGGGCATCGCCGCCGCCACGGCCACCACCTACGACAACCAGGGCCGCGCCGCCACCCTCACCCCGCCCGCCGACAACGCGGGCCAGCGCCCGCAGCAGTCCACCACCTACACCGCCACCGACAAGGTCAGGCTCGCCAAACTCGCCGGCACCACCCTCTCGGACACCGCCTACGACACCCGCGATTGGTCCGCCAGCGAAACGGACGCCGCCGGGCGCAATACCCAGTTCGTGCGCCATGCCAACGGCGACCTGTTCGAAACCCGCAAGCCCGGCTCCCGCACCACCAGCTTCCAATACGACGGCGACAATCGCCTCACCGCCAGCACCAACCCCGGAGCCAACAGCGGCATCCGCAACGAAGCTTTCACCTACGGCACCACCCCGAGCGGCTACCCCGGCACCCTCAAAACCGACGCCGACACCAGGCAGACCCTCAGCGAATTCGATCGCATGGGACGCCTGCGCTTCTTCATCGATCGCAAGAACTCCACCTTCGAGAATCGCTACGATGCCTTGGGCCGCCGCACCCGCAGCATCACTCCCCAAGGCCAAAACACCCTCACCGAGTACCGCAAAAACGGCCGCGTCGCCAAGGTCACCGAACCCGGCGGAGACACCGCCA
>JAYWDF010000179.1:0-6923 GCA_043779985.1 Akkermansiaceae bacterium
CAGGACGTGGATGTGGGGCGCGGGACGGTGACGGTGCGCCAAGGCAAGGGCGATAAGGATCGAGTGACCGTGCTACCGAAGAGCCTGCTGGGAGAGATCGCGAAGCAGATCGAGCGGGCGCGGGAGGTTTGGCGCAAAGACCGGGAAGCGGGCTTGGCCGGAGTCCACCTGCCGGGGGCCTTGGCGCGGAAGTTTCGCAAGGCAGCGGAGACTTTCGAGTGGTTTTGGTTGTTTCCGGCAAAGCAGACTTCGGTGGACCCGGCTTCGATGCGCTCCACCGGGGAGGGCTCCAGGGCAGGCATTCAGCGGCGTCATCACCTGCTTGGGCCGGTGTATAATGAGGCGATAAAGCGGGCGGCGGAGGCGGCGGGAATCGAGAAGCGGGTAACGAGTCATGCGCTGAGGCACAGTTTCGCGACGCATCTGTTGGAAAACGGAACCGATCTGCGGACGATCCAGGATCTGCTGGGGCACGAGGACATCAGTACGACGGAAATTTATCTGCACGTGGCGACGGGCGCAAATGGACTTGGGGTGGTGAGTCCGCTGGATCGGTTGGAGGGAAGGGGTTGATGGGCGAGTGAGGATTTTGGATTGTTGATTTTGGGAGATAGAACTGCAGGAGATGCCGTTCACTTGTGATCCTCAGCGGATTGGATTTTGAGTTGAGACGCTGCCGCCTCTGGTCGAATCGGAAGAGGGATCCGAAAACCAGGCGGGAAGTGGCGATGGACAACTGTCTATCAGCCGTCGTGCGGTCTGTCACGCCCGGTTCTCAGGAGTGGCTCGCGAAATGCGGTTTCAACCCTCCGAGCCACGGTTCAGGATGTCAGACTCAGGTCGTGATCGCGCGGAAGCGTTTTGCCATCGTGCAAGAGTGCCCGTACATCGCGCACGGGCACCCGAACAGCGCACTTGGCTTCGGGTCAAACGCCTAACCCATTTCTCAGGCGAGCCAGCCGATGCGCTCCAGTACCCAGAATCCGCCGGTTCCGGCAATGGCGAGGCAGCCCGCGACCCTGATCCGAGGATAGAGCCAGCTGCGGTGCCAGCCGAGAGTCAGACACCACGCGGCCGCGAGCAGGGTCGCCTGAGCCGCTTCCACTCCGAGATTCGCACACAACAAGGCTGGCAGAAAACCGGCACCGGGCTTGAGCCACACCGAGAGCGCGCCGGCGAAGCCGAGTCCGTGGATGAGCCCGAATCCGAATACGATTCCCAAGCGCACGGGCTCGTGGGTCTTCCGCTCGGCCCGCAGGTTTTCCAGCGCCACGACCATGACGCTGAGTGCGATCATGGGCTCCACCCACCCACCGGGCACGCGCACCATTCCCGCGGCGGCGAGTCCCAAGGTCACGGTGTGAGCCAAGGTGAATGCCAGTGACTGGGCGAGCAGCGGCCGCCACGCACGGCGATAGAAGAACAGGCCCATCACAAACAGGATGTGGTCCAAGCCCAGCGGCAGGACATGCAAAAATCCCTGGCGGAACGATTCCAGCCAGGGTGCCCGCCCGACGACGGCGGCCTTGTTCACCGGCAAGGGAAGGGACTGGCCCGGTGCCAGCGTGAGGTATCCTGCCTGCTTGCCGGGCAGGCGCAAAACGAAATTTGGCCGCATGCCGTCATGCCACGAGATCTCCGCGCCGGCTTCAAGGGGAGTTTCTCCGGTGAGTTTCATTCGGAAATAGGCCCCGTCGTTTAATAACTCAGGAAAATCCGGCGGGCTCTTGGCGAAGTCGATGAATTCGACCCGCCATGCCACCGCTTTCCCGGCGGATCTCACCTGCAGGCACTCGCGCAAGTAGCGCTCCGCCTCCAGCCGCAAGGGTGCCCATCCCACCTCCCCGAGTTCAACCAACCACTGGCGCTGCGGCGCGGGCGCGAGGCGGTCGCCACGGGACTCCACCGCCGCGTAACCGGCATCGAACAAGACCTCGATTTCCCACGGGTCGCCGCCTTTCCACTCGCCGGAAATCTGCGAGACCACATGGCCGCGGGCGCAAATCGCCAGGGCGAGCCACAGGACCAGGCATCTCCAGTTTCCTCTCACGCTCTCTGTCTGACAGATCGACTCGGGCAGGAAAACAACCGATATCCGGGAAACACAAAACGCCTGTCATGCGACAGGCGTTTTGGAAATCCGACAAGGTTGTTTCCGATCAGTTCGTCACGCGCATCGGCATGAGGACGTAGAGGAAAGTGCCCTCGATGCGCAGGACGCCCGGGCTCATTTCGTCGATCAGATCGAGGTAGACATCGGCACTGTCCAAGGCGCGCAGCGGTGCCTGGAGGAACTCCGGGTTGAAGGCGATCTGCATCGGCGGGCCTTGATAGATCACGTCCATCGACTCCTGCGCCTCACCGACGTCCGGCGAGTTCGCGGTGACTTCGATGTGGTTCTCGCTGAAGACGAGTTTCACCGAGTTCGACTTGTCGGAAGACAGCAAGGAAACGCGGCGGACGGTTTCGAGGAGGGCTTCGCGGCCGATCACCACGCGCTCGTTGCTGTCGCCGGGGATGACCTGGCGGTAGTTCGGGTAGTTGCCCTCGATGAGTTTGCTGGCCAGCAGGCTGTCGCCCACGGCGAAGGAAATCTGGCTGTCGCTGAGCTTGACGATGACCTCGCCGGTGTCACCGAGGAGACGCTGAAGTTCCTGCACGGCCTTGGTCGGGATGATGACGTCGGTCTCGTGGGAGGCGGGGAATTCCAGATCCGCATCGACCATCGCGAGGCGGCGGCCGTCGGTGGCGACGAGGGTCATTTTCCCATCGCGGAACGAGGCGAAAATGCCGTTGAGCACGTAGCGGGTCTCGTCGGTGGAGATGGCGTAAGAGGTTTTCTTGAGGCCGTCACGGAGGGTCTGCTGGGGGATTTTGAAGACCTTGGCCCCTTCGAAGTCCGGGAGAGGCGGGAACTCGGCTTCACCAAGCCCGATGATTTTGAAGAACGACGGGCCACTGCGGATCGAGGCGTGGTTTTTCGCATCCACGGAGACTTCCACCTCGCTGGAGGGAAGCTCGCGGATGATGCTCACCAGCCGTTTCGCGGGCAGGGTGGTGGCCCCTTCCTTCTCGATCTGCGCTTCGACCGAGCCGGTGATTCCGACGTCGAGGTCCGTGGTGGTAAACTGGATTCGTCCATCCTTGGCCACCAACAGCACGTTGGAGAGGATCGGCAGAGTGGTGCGTGAGCTGACCACGTGCTGGACCTTTTGCAGGCCGTCGAGAAAGGCTTCCTTGGAGATGCGAAACTTCATAAATCAGAAACTGGGTAGTTGTTGCCACTCAGTTTCTGTTTTCGATGCTCCTTGGCAAGCCTTCTGTGAATAATCCGGAAAGTGAGCCAATCAGCGCCGGAGCTGGGACTCGATGCGGGCGATGCTTTCCTTCAAGCCCGGCTCGTCCTCGATCAGGCCGGAGACCTTTTTGCAGGCGTGAATGACGGTCCCGTGGTCACGACCGCCGAAGGCCTCGCCGATTTCCATCAGGGAACCCTTGGTCAGGGAGCGGCTGAGATACATGGCGATCTGGCGGGGAAAGGCGATGCTCGCCGGGCGGCGGCGGCTGGTCATGTCGGCGAGGCGCACATCGTAATGCTCGGCGACGGCTTTCTGGATGGAATCGATGCTCACCTGGCGGCTGGCCTCCTCGCGGATCAGGTCGCGGAGCAGGTGCTCGACTTTTTCCACCGTCACACTCTCCCCGGCGAGCGAGGCGTAGGTGGCCACCCGCATCAGGGCGCCTTCCAGACGGCGGACATTGGTGCGGATTTTCTCGGCGAGGAACCGCAGGACGGACTCGTCGACGCGGACTTTCCAGTCCATCGATTTCTTCTTGAGAATGGCCATCCGGGTCTCCATCTGTGGCGGCTGCATCTCCACGGTGAGGCCGCACTCGAAGCGGGAGATCAAGCGCGGCTCAAGGCTCTTGATTTCACAGGCCGGGCGGTCGCTGGTCAGGACCACTTGGTTGCGCCCGTCGAGCAGCGTGTTAAAGGTGTGGAAAAACTCCTCCTGCGAGCGCTCCTTGCCGGCGAGGAACTGGACGTCGTCGATGAGCAACACATCCGAGCTGCGGTAGCGCCGGCGGAATTTCTCGATGTCACCGCGGCGGATGGCGTCGATGAACTCGTTGGTGAATTTTTCGCATGTCAGATAGATCACTCGCGAGCCCGGCTGGCGGCGGAGCAACTCGTGGCCGATGGCCTGCATGAGGTGGGTCTTCCCGAGGCCGGGACCGCCGTAGATGAACAGCGGATTATAACCGATTCCCGATTTCTTGGCGACGGCCTCGCAAGCGGCATGGGCGAACTGACTGTTAGCGCCGACCACGAAGCTGGCGAAGGTGTGCGCGGGATTGAGCCCCGCGCTCTTGATGCGCTTGTCCAGCGCCTCGCCCTCGAGCACGGCCGCCTTGGTCGGCCGGGACTGCGAAGAGGATTGATTTCCCGGGCCCCCCTCCGGATCGTTAGACGCGCTGATGTCCTCGCCGACCACGACGCGGACTTCTCGGACCTCTTCGCAGATTCCGGTGACCGCCATCGTGAGTTCTGGCAGATAGTTCGTTTCGATCCACACTTGGTGGATCTCGCCGGGCACGGCGATGGTTGCGACGTCGTCCTCGACACCCAACCACCGAGCGGCGCGGAACCAGCGCTGGAAAGCGTCGTTGCTGACCATCACCCGCAGGGCGTCGCAGATTTCGTCCCACGCTCCGGTGATGGGGGATGCTTCTTCAAGACTGACGACATTCTCCTGCGTTTCCGCTTCCACTTGTTCCATTGTTGATGAGTCTTTTTGAAAAATTACTGGGTGCCGCGTGATGCCCGCTCCTTCGAGTGGCGCAGTGCAACGCGAAGAGGATCATGAACAGGCAAGGTGGGTGCTGGGAAAGTTTTTTATCCTCTTCTAACGGTTGGTCATTCCGTGCCGTATTCCACAAGGGTTCCACGGATCATTTTTTTAAAAACTTGACCACCTATTTGGTTCGGCTTCCTGAAGTATCAGCCTGCTGCAATCATGCAAATTGACACATCTGCCTAAAACGCAGTCACTCACAATGTGACGAAATTGTTACCGAGGATGATCGGTTTTTCAAACCCATGGAGCCACTGCTCTTAGTCCCCCAGAATCAAAGAGATGCGAGGGGAGCTTCGCTAGAGGAGACGGCAGCGATGGGTTTGTCGCTTTTGAAACAGAGGGCGACAGCGACCGTCATCAAGGTCCCGGCCATGATGCGCCAGGGGAACTCGATCACCGGTAACCATGCAAAATTTTCGTAGAGTGGATGGCCTGTCACCATTTTCCAACAATCGTTGGGGAGATTGCTGAGATACGCCACAAACAGAATGCCCGCCACCATCGCGATCGGATTGCCCATCTCGCTGCCGCGCGATCTCGTGAACAGCGCGACGATGAAAATCCCGAGGAGCGATCCGTAGGTGTAGCCGAAGCTGCCGAGGATGATGCCGATGATGCTCAGGCCGGGGTTGTGCGCTTTGACGAAGGCGGTCGCCAGGCCCACAAAGATCAGCACCAGCGCGAAGCCGATCGTGCTCCACTTGATGATCCTAACCCGCGCCTGATCATCCTCGGGTGTTTTGAACCAACGAAAATGGAAGTCCCGCGAGTAACTGGTAGCAAGCGCGTTCATCGCCGTTCCCAGCGAGCCCATGGTCGTGGCTAACACCCCGGCAACGACCAGTCCCCGCAGACCGCCGGGCATCACGTCGATGACGAAGTACGGGAAAATCCGTGTATTGTCGGGCTTGCCGGCCGCCATCGGCAGCGCCGGATCATTCACGACATGGCCGTAGTAAACGGACAAGAGGATACCGATGGTTAGGACGGCGTAAGTCACCGGAATATCCGCCAGACCCGAGAGGATCGTGGCCACCGCGCTCTGGCGCTTGTTCTTCGCGGTGAGCATCCGCTGCACCATGTCCTGGTCCGTGCCGTGGGTCGCCAGGGTGACGAACAAGGAGCCGAACAACGCCGCCCACACCGTGAACTCGCTTTCCAACACGCTCTTAATGGCGCCCCAGGTGGCGCCATAGGATTTCACAAAGGTGGCATCCGCAGGGACGTCGCCTTTCCACTCCCACAGCTTCAAATCGTGCGGGCCGGTGAGGAAGCCTTTTGCCCCCTCCCAGCCGCCGTGAATGTGGCCGAGCAAGTACCAGACCGAGAAACCCAGCGCGCCGAAGAGCACCACGATTTGCAACACGTCCGTCCAGATCACCGCCTTGATTCCGCCGACCGCGGTGTAGGCGGCGGTGAGAATGCTGATGAGGACCAAGGCGCCGCCGGTCACCCAGAATTGCTCCCAAGTGCCCAAGGGCCGTCCCGGGTTGAGCTGATTCCAGATCACCACCATCAGCAAGGTCGGCACCCACAGCCGGGAGCCGCTTGCCAGCGAGCGGGTCAGCAGGAAAATCACACTCGCCATGCTGCGGGTGCGCGGTCCGAAGCGGATCTCGAGGAACTCGTAAATACTCACCACGTTGTATTTATAATACGCCGGGATGAAGACCGCGCTCACCACCACCCGGGCCAGCAGGTAGCCCACCATCAATTGCGCGTAGGTGTAATTCCTCAACCGGAATCCCTCGCCCGGCGTGCCGAAAAACGTCCCCGCGCTGATCTCGGAGGCGAGAATCGAGGCGAGCACCGCCCACCACGGGATCGACCGTCCGCCTAGGGCGAAATCCGCCACATCATTGCTCCGGCGGCTGAAATGCACCCCGATGCCGATGATGATGACAAAATAAATTCCGATGATAAGCAGATCCAAGCCCAAAGCCGACATGCGCCGCATGCTACGGCCCCCGCCCGGCGATCCAAGCCCCAAGTTTCCCCGGCAAAACCAACCCATTCGTGTGATGGACGGACCCGCCTGCATGGCGTCTAATTTCACCTATGGAA
>JAYWDF010000180.1:0-2337 GCA_043779985.1 Akkermansiaceae bacterium
TTGCTCCAGAACGCCGCGGCGGCCCGCGACCGTCTATCCGATGACACCTGGCGGTTTTTCACCCGGCTCGAAGGCATCGTCCACATGCCGGCGGGGCTGCCGAGCGCCACGGAACTCCTGCGCACGCTCGACACCCTGGTTCTGCATCTCGCAGCCTTCGCCGGAATGCAGGCGGAAAACATGACGCGCGGCCAAGGGTGGCGCTTCCTGGAAGTGGGCCGCCGCATCGAGCGGGCGCTCAGCGGGCTCAAGCTGCTGCGCACGGCCGCGGGGCAGGGGGATGGCGAGTCAGCTCTGCTCGATCCGCTGTTGGAAACTTGCGACAGCGTAATGACTTACCGCCGCCGCCATTTCTCCCGGCCGCAGCTTGATGCCGTCATCGATCTTATCTTCTTCGACCCCTCGAACCCTCGATCCGTAGCCTATCAGGTAGGGGTGCTTGACCGGGAGGTCGTCCGCTTTCCCGGCGATCCTGACTTCGGGCTGCTGCCGAAAATCCGTGACCATCTTCAGGCGTTGGAACAGCGTTTTACCAATCCGCAGGCACCGGATGCGGCTGGGTTCGACGGGGTTTTCAACTCGCTGGAGGTTTTCGCGGACATGCTGACCCAGCACTACTTCAGCCACTCCGTGCGGCGGGTTTATTGATATGAAATACCGGCTGATCCATCGCACGAAATACACATACGCCGGAGCGGTGACGGTCTCGCATCATCTTGCGCGACTGGCTCCGCGGACCTTGCCGGGACAGCGCTGTCCGTGGCATGAGTTAGAAATTCTGCCGGAACCGGTGGGCCGTGGCGTGCACGTCGATTCGTTTGGAAACGTGAGCACGTATTTCGAGATCGAGGGGAAACATGAAGTGATGGAAGTGATCGCCCGCAGCTTGGTGGAGGTGTTTCCTAACCACCATCCCGATGCCCGCGCGACACCGCCGTGGGAGCAGGTTCGCAACGCCTGCCAGGTGGAAAAGCTGACGCCTGGTTCGGAAGCAGGAGCCTTTCGTTTCGGCTCGGCGATGGTGCCGCTGGGCAAAGAGTTCGCAGATTACGCTGCGGTGGAGTTTTTGCCGGGGCGTCCGGTGCTGGAAGCGGTGCTCGGGCTCACCGGGAAAATTTTCAGGGATTTCAAGTTCGATCCCCGGGCGACGGATGTGACCACGCCGGTGTCGGAAGTATTGAAGAAACGCGCCGGGGTTTGTCAGGATTTCGCGCATTTGATGTTAGCTTGTCTTCGCTCGCTCGGTCTGCCGGCGCGCTACGTCAGCGGCTATCTGGAAACCGCGCCGCCGCCAGGGAGGCCCAGATTGACCGGGGCGGACGCCTCGCACGCCTGGGTTTCGGTCTTCTGTGGAGAATCGGCCGGTTGGATCGACACGGACCCGACCAACAACCTGCTTCCGGTCGAGCGCCACATCACCGTCGCCTGGGGGCGCGATTTCTCCGATGTCAGCCCTTTGCGCGGGGTGACGCTGGGCGCGGGTGGCCAAAAGCTCGATGTCGCGGTGGATGTGATCCCCGTGGAGGAGCGATGACTTTGGCGTCACAGGACCTTGCATTTTAGTGAATTCGGCTTGCGAGACGGGCATTCTAGCGACAAGCATTCCCTCCGTGACCCCCGAACTTGAGAACTTATTTTCGTTTTTGCGATTTCCAAGCATTTCCACCGACTCCAGCCATGCTGGCGACGTCCGGGCCTGTGCGGAATGGCTCATCGCCAAACTCACGGGCATGGGGCTGGCGACCGAACTTCATGAGACGCCGAAACATCCAATCGTGGTCGCAAGAAACCCCCACGTCGCGGGTCGCCGGACGGTGTTGATTTACGGACATTACGACGTGCAGCCGGTCGATCCCTTGGCCTTGTGGACAAGCGATCCCTTCGAGCCGGTGATCCGTGATGGAAAGATCTGGGCGCGCGGGGCCGCGGATAACAAGGGGCAGATGCTGGCACACGTGTTAGGCGTGGAGAAGACCTTGCGTGAACATGGCGGGCTCCCGGTGAATTTGATTTTTCTGTTTGAGGGCGAGGAGGAAATCGGCAGTCCGAATCTCGCGTCGTTTTTGCTGCATCATTGCGACGAGTTGAAGTGCGATGTCATCGCCATTTCCGATACAGGGATGGTCGCTCCCGGTGTGCCGACGCTCGGTTACGGCTTGCGTGGCATCGCCTGTTGCGAAGTCATTTTACGCGGCCCCAAGGGCGATCTCCATTCCGGGCTTTTCGGTGGTGGGGTGGCAAATCCGGCGTCGGCCATGGCACGTTTGGTAGCGAGTCTCCATGCGCTCGACGGGCGGGTGATGATCGAGGGATTTTACGATCAAGTGCGGCCCTTGG
>JAYWDF010000181.1:0-6916 GCA_043779985.1 Akkermansiaceae bacterium
CTACCCGGCGGAAATCATGAATTGCCAGCCCTCGGAAACCACCTGCTCGCCCTCACCGGTGACCGCGACGGCCCGGTGTGCCGCCCCTTGCTGGCCAACGACCGACCCGCCGCACGCCTCGCGGCGGAGCGCCTGATCCGGCTCTTCGGCCACGGCAATGTGTATGTGGAAATCCACCGCCACGGCCTGCGCGACGACGGCCGGCTGAACCGTGATCTCGTCGATCTCGCGAGCCACCTGCGCCTGCCATTGTTAGCAAGTAACGCGCCGCTGCACGCCACCCGCGGCGACCGCCGCCTGGCCGATGCCTTCGCGTGTCTGCGCCTCCACCTGCCACTCGATCAAGCCGGGCGGCTGCTAGCCCCCAATGGCGAGCGCCATTTGAAATCCCCGCAGGAAATGACCGCGCTCTTCGCCGATCTGCCGGAAGCGGTTCAAAACACCCGAAGGCTCGGCGACCGCATCGGCTTCACCTTGGAGAACCTCGACTACCGCTTCCCGGATTTCCCCGATGGCGGGGGCAATCCTCTGTCGCTCACGGAACAAACGACGCTGCTCCGCCGGCACGCTTACGCCGGCGCGTCCCAGCGCTACGGGATCTGTAGTGAGAAAGTTAAAATCCAGTTAGAGCACGAGCTAGCGATGATCCACAGGCTTGGATTCCCGGGATATTTCCTGATTGTCCATGATCTGGTGGAATTCGCACGGGCCCGGGGAATCCTCTGCCAGGGCCGCGGATCGGCCGCGAACTCGGTGGTTTGTTATGCGCTCGGCATCACCGCGGTTGATCCCGTAGGAGGGGGCTTGTTGTTTGAGCGGTTTCTTTCGGAAAACCGCAAGAGCTGGCCGGACATCGACATCGATTTCCCATCCGGTGGGCACCGCGAGGAAGTGATCCAGCATGTCTTCAAGAAATACGGCGCGCGCAACGCGGCGATGACCGCCAACGTCATCACCTACCGCCCGAAGTCCGCATTCCGTGAAATGAGCAAGATCCTCGGCTTCCCGCCCTCGGTGGCGGACCGCTTCTCCGGCGGGGTCGCGTCCTTCGGCGGGGATGAGTCGCCCCAAGACCGGCAAGCGGAATTCGAAGATCGCATCGCCAGCATCCTGCCGCCGTCGCATCCGCGGCTGCCGGCGCTGTCCCACCTCTATCATGCCGTGCTGGGAATGCCGCGCCACCTCGGCCAGCACTCCGGGGGGATGATCGTCTGCGACCACGGGCTGGATGCGGTGGTCCCCTTGCAGCCCGCCACCATGCCCGGACGCACCGTCGTCCAGTGGGACAAGGACGATTGCGAGGACATGGGGATCGTGAAGATCGATCTGCTAGGCCTGGGCATGCTCGCGGCGATGGAGCACGCCTTGGAGATCCGCGCCCGCCGTGGCCAAGCGGTCGATTTGGCGACGATCCCGAAGGACGATCCCGCCGTTTTCGAGATGCTTTGCCGCGCGGACACGATTGGCACCTTTCAAGTGGAGAGCCGGGCGCAGATGGCAACCTTGCCGATCATGCGGCCGCAGACGTTCTACGATCTCGCCATCGAGGTCGCCATCATCCGGCCCGGTCCGATCGTCGGCGATCTCGTCCACCCCTATCTGAATCGCCGCAATGGCGTTGAAAAAATCGACTACATCCACCCGGCCTGTGAGGAGATCCTCAAGCGCACGCTCGGCGTCCCTCTCTTCCAAGAGCAGGTCCTGAGAATGGCGATGGCCGTGGCCGGCTTCACCGGTGCGGAAGCCGACGAACTCCGGCGGGCGATGGCTTGCAAACGCAGCGACGAGCGCATGGAGCGCGTAACCGCCAAGCTGCGCTTGCGAATGACCGAGCGCGCCGTGGCCAGCGAGGTGCAGGAGAAGATCATCGGTTCGATCGGGTCGTTCGCGCTGTATGGATTTCCGGAGAGCCATGCCATTTCCTTCGCCCTGATCGCTTACGCCAGCTGCTGGCTCAAGGTCCACCACCCGGCGGAGTTCTACACCGGACTCCTGAACCACCAACCCATGGGCTTCTACTCGGTCAACACCCTCATTCAGGACGCGAAACGCCACGGGATTCGGATCAAGCCCGTCTCCTGCCTCTGGAGTGGCGAACTCACCGAGGTCGAAAGCGACAGCAGCCTGCGGCTCGGCCTGCATGGACTCATCGGGCTAACAACAGCAACCGCAGCACGTCTCGTGAGGGAGAGAACGACGAGGGTTTTCGAGTCGTTAGATGATTTCCTGACCCGCGTCCATCCCAGCGCCAAGGAAAGGCGCCTGCTTGCCCAAGCGGGGGCCCTCAACGAGCTGCCGGAAATCGAGCACCGCCGACAAGCCTTGTGGCAGGTCGAGCTGCCCCTCCACGATGATCTCCTCCTTCCGCGCCAGCCACTCCGCCAGAGCGTGCTGCCTCGCATGTCGGCAACCGAGCGCCTGACCGCGGATTTCCGCACGCAGGGTGCCTCCACCGGGCCCCACCCCATGCGACTCTGGCGCGAACACTCCGGGACCCGCCAGATCCTCCGCGCCGGCGATTTACAAAATCTTCCCCACGGCATCCCCGTCGCCATCGCAGGCATGGCGATCTGCCGCCAGCGCCCTGGCACCGCCAAGGGCCACTGCTTCATTTCACTCGAAGACGAGACCGGTATCGCGAATCTTTTCGTCCCGAAAACCACCTTCCACCGTCTGCGCCGGGTGATCACCAGCGAGCCCTTTCTCCTCGTCAACGGGATCCTCCAGCGCTCCGAGGGCGACCAAGCGACCGTTTACGTCCTGCACGTCGAGCCACTTCCCGGCATCGAGCCAGAGCACGCGACCCGCTCGCATGATTTCCACTGAGGGCGCGCGGACCGGGTGCAAGAACGGGTCGCTCTCGCCGCTTGGGCGCAAAGAAACACCCGGTCTCCTTTGCAGGGGACCGGGTGTTTTTGAAAAACGTTATGAGGAGAACGTTGGATTACCAACGACCGCCGCCACCGCCGCCGCCGCCGCCACGGCGATCACCGCCGCCGCCGCCGCCGCCCTTGTAGCCGCCGCCGCCACCACCGCCACGACGATCACCGCCGCCGCCGCCGTAGCCGCCACCACCACCGCCGCCGCCATAACCGCCACCGCCACCGCCACTTGGACGGGACTCTTTCGGCTCGGAAGCATTCACGCGGAGAGCACGACCATTGTAGTCGTAATCGTTGAGAGCCTCAATGGCTGCGTTCAACTGAGTTTGATCACCGAGGGTCACGAAAGCAAATCCCTTGGATTGCCCGGTTTCACGGTCGGTGATGATTTTGACCCGTTCAACAGGTCCAAAAGCGGCGAAGAGGCCAGTAACGTCTCCTTCAGTAGCAGTGTAGGGCAAGTTGCCCACGTAGATATCCATTTAATTCAATTCTAATGACGCCATGATGATTCAACACTTCTTCCGACCATGGCGTCACGGGGCGAACGAGGAGCGAGCAAACAAACTTTCGCCGTTCGATCGATGTGTCAATAGGCTCGGCCAATACGGTTTGGCAAGAATTGATTTTTTATAATTTTCAAACTGCCCGGGAGTTAGTTTTGAATTCCTGTTTTCATGCACTACTTTTCGAGATTAATAGGTTAAATTTTCCGCTCGTCATGCTTCGATTCTTCATTTGCTCCCTGTATACTGCTTGGGCCACGGCTCATGGCGCGGTGGATCTCAATGCCGACGGATTCGGCGATGTGTGGCGCCTCAAATATCCCGGGATCCCGCTCATCCCAACGGAGGATCCCGACGGCGATGGCCAATCCAACGCTGCCGAGGCCACCATCGGGACCAATCCCTATGATTCCCAGAGCGTCATTCGAATCACCGCAGTCCATTGGACAAACCAGCAGGCGCAGCTCACTTGGCCCTCGATCGCGGGCAAACGTTACTTTGTCGAGTGGTCGGCGACTCTCGCGGGCAGCGCATGGGCCGACATCGGAGTGGTCGTCGCGGGAACTGGAGCCGAGGTCACCGCGATCATTCCGAGCCCCCCACCAGCGCGCTTTTTCCGAGTGCGCATTTTTGATACCGATACCGATCTGGACGGCGTCACGGACTGGGAGGAGCTCCAAGTCGGCTACGATCCAAATTCGAATTCCCAAGGGGACCTCGCCCGCCTCACCGCGGCTCTGCAAAGCCCGTCGGTGGTCACCGTGACTGCCAGTGATCCGGATGCCAGGGAACCCACAGCGACCTCCGCGGCAGATGCGGCCGGATTCAAAATCTCACGCAGCGGCGGCATTGCCCCCCTATCGGTGAACCTCACCGCCAGTGGGCCCGCCTCCGCTTCCGACTATGTTCCGCTCCCCACGACTGTCCTTGTTCCGCTCGCAGCCAGCGAGGTGACGGTCGCGGTCATACCGTTGGCCGATGGCGTCACCGAATCAGACGAAGCGGTTACGGTCACCGTGGCGGGAAACGCATCCTACATCGTCGGCTCTCCCGGCGTTTCGAGCGTGCTGATCCACGATCACGTTCAAACCAACGGCACCGGGCTTCTTGGCAACTATTGGGATCATCCGAATACCACCACCAACTCCCCGTATTTCACCGGCTCTCCCGGAATTTCACGGATTGATGCAACCGTGAATTTTCCCGCCGGCGGCGCGGCTTGGGTAGGCGCGCCGGTCACCGCCACCAGCACCAGTTATTTCTCAAGCCGGTGGACCGGCGAGGTTCTTCCGGAATTTTCCCAATACTATACGATCTATGCCCAAGCTGACGATGCCGGGCGCGTGTGGATCGACGGCAAGCTCATCATCGACAACTGGCCACCCGCCACCGTCTCCACGAGCGAAAAATCAGCCGTCGTTTTACTTGAGGCAGGCCAACGCCACCCGATCGTTTTCGAGCATTACAATAACACCGGAAATTATGGCGCCATCCTCTCCTGGGCCTCATCCAGCCAAGTCAAACAGGTGATTCCGCAAGCCCGCCTGTTCCCGAGCACGGCTCCGCGCATCCTGGGACCATTCGAAGTGTGGACCTTCGTCGGAGCTCCGCCGTTTTCCTATCAAATCACCGCAAGCGGGTCGCCAGCCACTTACTCCACGAGCGCCCTGCCCGCGAATTTCTCCCTCAATCCGATATCCGGCTTGATCACGGGAAACCCGACCTCACCCGGCGTGTATGACATAGCCATCACCGCCACCAATGCCAATGGCTCAGGCTCCGCAATTCTCCGCCTCAACGTCCTCCAAACCAGCGGCGGCATTACGCGTGAGCTCTGGTCCGGCATCTCTGGCGCGTCAGTCGCAAGCATCCCCGTCACCACTCCACCCACCGCGACATCCACGCTCACCTCGCTGCAGACACCCGCCGATACCGCAGACAACTACGGCGCACGCCTCCGCGGATTCATCACCGCCCCCGCCACAGGCGAATACCGCTTCTTCCTTCGCGCCGACGAGGCTGCGGAATTCCGCCTCTCCGACGACGACGAACCCGTAAACGCCTGGAAACGCGCCGAACTCACGACCCCTGTCACCGCCACCAACTGGTCCGGCGCGGCCCAATCCCCGCTTCTCCACCTCGAAGCCGGAAGACGTTACTATCTGGAGATCCTGCACAAGGAAGCCACCGGCAGCGATCACCTCGCACTCGGCTGGTGCAAACCCGGAGAAATCGACACTGCGCCCTCGGAAATCGTTCCGGGACACCTCCTCACCCGCTTCGAAGACGTCATACTTGGATCCTCGGCGGCCGGCACACTCTTCTTTGCCCAACTCACGCCTCAATCAGGAGCTGTCACCAACGCCTATGGCACCGGCATCATCCGCCTCTCCGCCGACAAGACCACCGCATGGATCACACCCGATTTTAGCAACCTCGGCTCCGCTTTCACTGGCATGCATGTGCATGACAACCGCCTGCCGCCGACGTCCAACATCGTCTTCGACCTTGACGAACCCGATGTCGCGATCCTCGCCGATGGTTCCTACGTCTGGCACATCGCAGGCACAGGGACCCTCTCGGCCCTCCAGATCGCGGACGGCCTCGGCCAAAACGCCTACCTGAACATCCATACCACGAACTACCCCAGCGGGGAAATCAAAGGCTACTTCCGAGCCCTCGACGGCTCTTCCACCTTCACTCCACCGCCCTCGCCACCCGACTGGACCGCCGAAACCACAGCCGCGAACACCCTTGCGAATGCAGCCTCCCGCTTCCTCCAGCAAACGACATTCGGCGCCAATTCCGCTGAAATTTCAGCCTTGCAGGCGATGACATCCTACGACGCGTGGCTCGAAGCCCAATTCGTAAAACCTGTCACCTATCACTCTCCCTACGTTGAGCAATTCCGCAACGTCACCAGCCCGAACAGCGCCACTTATAGCGGCGCACTCACCTTCAATTCCTGGTGGAAAAATTCAATTGAAGCCGAGGACCAGCTGCGCCAGCGCGTCGCCTTCGCCCTGAGTGAAATCATGGTCGTCTCGGAAAGCGGTCCTCTGGACGACCGCGCCAATGCCTTGTCCGGGTTTTACGATACCCTGCTCGACCACTCGTTCGGCAACGCCCGGCAACTCTTGGAGGACGTCACCCTCCACCCGGCCATGGGTCGCTACCTTGACATGCTCCGCAATGACAAGCCTAACCTAACGACGGGCCTGATCCCTAACGAGAACTACGCCCGCGAGATCCTCCAGCTCTTCTCGCTCGGACTCAACCGGCTGCATCCTGACGGATCGCTCGTCCTCAATTCCAAGGGCCTGCCGATTCCCGTGTACGATCAGGACGCGATCATCGGCTTCGCCCATGGATTCACTGGCTGGGACTATAACTACACCGGGGCCTATCACACGTCCTTCAATGCATCCTCAAACTGGACAGCCCCGATGCGAGAGGTCCCCGTTCGTCACTTCATCGGGAAAAAGCGGCTGCTCAACAACGTCGTCCTTCCTGGAATTTCCAACGTCG
>JAYWDF010000182.1:0-6915 GCA_043779985.1 Akkermansiaceae bacterium
TCGAGCCTCGGCCAATCGACCAAAACCACAGTGCTTAGGCGGTGAACTGCAAGGTCGCGCCGCACGCCCCGGTCAAATGCGCAAAACTGTCCATCCTCCCCGCGTTGGCTCCTCGCGTTGGCTCCTCGTGGAGGCCGTTGAAAGAGCGGGTGGCCGGACCGGAGGCGGGGAAAAGGGGGGTGGGGGGCAGCGGGTTGGACATCAGTTCGGGCAAATGAGTGCAGCTTTAGGCGTAAAGAACGCGCGAGGGCGCCGCAATCCGCCATTTACTTCAGCACATCCAGAATTTTTTGGGCGACCTGTGCCCCCTGGGCGGCAGTGCCCGTCTTGTTGAAATGCACGCCGTCGCTAAAATACTCCGTGTGATCCGCGACCAGGGTGTAAAGGTCATCCACCGGGATATTCTCCTTCGCCACCAATTCGGCGGCGATTTTATTGCGCTCCTTAACCCGCTCAGTGCGAAGGGCGATGACCTCCAGCTTCTCCCGCTCCCGCACCGGGGTCGTAGTCGCCCAGATGAGCTTTGCGCCGGGCGCGCCTTTTTTGATCGTCGCGATCAGCTCGGGGAAAGCCTTCCGGTAATCCTCCTCCGTGTAATCCCAGCCGTGCATTCCATTGTTGAAATGCACCACATCGAAATGACACTCGCCCAGCACCAATGAAATCTGCGCGAGCAAGGCCGGATCTCCCACGGATTTGGAGGTCGCCAGCTTGGCCACGACGGCCTTGCCCTTGAGCTGCTCCGTTACGACACCATGATAACCGACCGTGATCGAATCACCGATCAACAGCACTTTGGGCTGATCCTTCACACTATTTCCCGGCACCCACACATCCAGCCATTCAATCTCCTCGCGGATAATTTTGGGCGACTCTGTGCCGGGATTCTCGCCCACGCTCAGAGCGCAGAGGGCAAACAGAAATGCGGTGGTGGATAAGTGGATTCGTTTCATAGTCAATTCCTTTTGATGGAGGTTATTTGCAAACTTGTCAGCGGCCCGAAGTCACTCACAGCCTCATGTTTTTCAAAATATTGATGCAGGAGAGGAGATCGCGGACGAGCAGCTCGTGATTGCTAAGAATTTGCCTTTATTATATTGAATTGCTAGGAATATTACTAGGAATTTGCTTTTGGGGTGGAGGCCGTTGAAAGAGCGAGTGGCCGGACCGGAGGCGGGGAAAAGGGGGGGGTAAAACGGGCGCTTTCACTGGTACCATTCATGTCAAGAAATTCAGCGGGAAAATTTGGGTGGCTTTGGGGGTGGGTTCGCGGTGATCTGATCGCCCGGCCCGGACCTCCGGCTACGGTTCGGTGACTTGGAAGCGGAAGAACTGCTTGCCGTCCGGGTCGGCGGGGAGCGGGATGGCGATCAGCTCGTCGGTGGCTTTGTAGGTTCTCTCGATTTCCGGAATCGGCCATGGCTGCCATTGGCCGAGGGTGTCGCTGGTCTGGATGGAGTAGAAGCGGTTCGATTTCCTCAGGAATTGGAGCGAGCCGTTGGTGATGCTGGCCTGCCACGCGCCGCCTCCACTGAGGGGTGGACTGCCACGGAGGTATTCGTCGTAATTGCTCACGCCGTCACCATCGGGGTCGGCGGTCTTGTCGCCATTCGGATCGAGCGCGGTGAAGTAGCCGCCGCGCCATTGGTCGTAGAGCGGGCGGTTGGCGTTGATCCAATCGGTGACAAGCTGGATGTTGGCGGGGTCCACCTCGCTGCTGCCCAGCGGGGGCATGCGGCCGAAGCCGTTGGTGCCGGCCATGCGGTTGATGACGATGCTGTGGGTGGTGTCGCCGGGGACGATGTAGCGGTTCAAGGGACTGCCACCGGGGTTTTCGGCGACGCCGTTGATGAGGCCGGTCTGCTCGAGCGTTAGATGCGCGCGGCCGTCCCAAAAGTCGCTGACGCTGCCGCCGGCCTGGTGGCAGTAGGAGCAGTTGACCGCGAAGTAGGAACGGGCCCGTTGTTCGAGCGGGAAGTCTTCGTCCGGCCGGACGTGGCGTTCGAGGGTGGCGACGGGTGCGGGGGTGTTGGTTAAAAAGTTGTTTGCGGAAAGCAAGTTGAGCTGGTTGCCGGCAAAACTGTTAATTGTGAAATCTTTATTGAGCTGGCGGGTGTTGAACGAAAGTGCGTGCCCTGCCTGTGGCGTGTGGCAGGTGAGGCAACTGGAGCGTCCCGGAATCTGCCAACGCTGGGTGTGTGGCGTGCCTTGGTCGGCGATGGCAATGTCAAACTCGACGCCGGCATCCTCGACCAGCATGGCCTCGGTCTGGGCCTCGTTCCAGCGGTAGCTGACACCGTAGCTGCCGGTGTCGGTTTTGACGAGGACGCGGGTTTCGATGCGTTTCGTGGTGGCGGGATTTCCACGGGTGAGTTCCAAGTCGAAGTGTTTCACCCACAGCATACCGGTCGGATAGGTCCAGCTGCCGTCCTTGCTCCAGGTCATTTTGCTGGTCGAGTCGGGGATGGTGAACCAGCGGCGCTTGATCGCGTGGTCGCTCCAGAAGGTGAGGTTCGGCTCGTATGGCAGCAGGCCGGGCGCGGGGGACAGGTCGGTGAGGTCGGAGAACAGGCCGGTGGCGCTGAGGGTGGTGGGGAAGCCGTTGGTGACGGCGCTGCCAACGGAGAGGCGCATGATCTTGCCGGTGAGGTAGGCGGCGAAGAGTGGGTCCTTGTTGAAGGGATCGACGCCTTGGGTTGAGAAGACTCCATACGCGCCGGGTAGGCCGGTCAGTCGGACGGTGGTCCCGGTGGTCGTGTTCATTTGCCAGACGTGACCGGAAACGGAGTCGCTGAAGATGTAGCTGCCGACGAGCGAGGGGAAACGGGTGCCGCGATAGACGTAGCCGCCGACGACGGAGTTGCCCTTGAAGTTCGCATCTCCGGCGATGGCGGCGTGGACGTATTCATAGACGGGATCGATACTGGTGAAGCCGGCGGGCTTGGCGGGCGGCACGGGGTTGGTGAAGGCGGTGTCGTGCATGCCTTCGCGATAGACCCAGCCGTAGTTGCCGCCTTTGACGATCTTGTTCACTTCCTCGTAAGTGTCCTGGCCGACATCGCCCGCCCACAGGTCGCCGTTGGCGGGGTCGAAGGACATGCGCCAGGAGTGGCGGAGTCCCGTGGCCCAGAACTCGGTGCGCACGCTGCCGAGCGGGGTGATGGTGTTGCCATTGTAGGTGCCGGTCCAAGTGCCACCGAGGGTGGTGTGGACGAAGGGGTTGTCGTTCGGCACGGAAAAACGGGCGACGCCGCTGTCAGTGGGGATGGCGGTGTGCGGATTGGGTGCGAGGTTGCCGGGCTTTTTGTCCACATCGATGCGGAAAATGCCGGAGAAGAAGTCGAGGTTGATTTTCTGGCTGTTGAAACGGAGGTCACGCTGGGCTTCCTCGTCGCCGGCGGTGTAGTAGAGGTAGCCGTCGGGGCCGAAATGGAGGTCGCCGCCGTCGTGGTTGGAGCCTTCGTCGAGCTGGTTAAGCAGGATGAGCTCGGAGGCGGGATCGGCTAGGTTGGGGTTCGCGGCACTCACCTTGAAACGCGAGATGCGCTGGTACCAGGATCCGCCGCTGATCTGGACAGTGTAAGCCGCGTAAAAATAACCGTTGGTCGCATACTGCGGGTGGAAGGCCAATCCGAGCAAACCGTGCTCGCCGTTTCCACCACCTGTGATGGCCTCGGTGGGGGTGCGGCCGGCGACGACGGCTTGCAGATCGAGGAAGACGTTCTGGGTGGGCGTGGTGGCGGTGACGTCCGGAACGTGTTTGATTTTCGCGATGCGCTCGCAGACGAAGAGGCGGTTGGAGTTGCCCGGGATGGTGGCAATGCAGATAGGCTCGGTGAAGGTAAGGCCGGGAAGTGCATCCACGAGTTGCCAGGTACCGGCGGGCGGAGCTGTCGGCATGGCGAGATCGGGGTTGGTGAGGCGAAGCGAGGTGGCGAAATTGATAGTGCCGTTGCCATTTGCGGTGGAGCCGCTGATGTTGCCCACGCGGTAGGTGAAAGTGACCGGACTGGCGCTGCTGCCGGTGTGGACATAGAGAATTTTCCCGCCGCTGACTGTGGCGCTGCCGGCTGCCGGAGCGCTAACAATTTGCAAGGTGGAAGGAATGGGCGAGCCGGTGTCATTGGCCAGCACGTCCAGGATCACTTTTTGGCTGGGGTGAATTGTGGCGCTGTCAGCCACGGCCACCGGAGGCGCAAAAGCGGCATTCGGTCCGGCAGCCACGGAGGCCAGCAACTCCGGGGTGGTGACGGCACGCCGGTGAACCCGCAGTTCGTTGATGGCGATGTTTGAGTTCGTATCGGCGGACCAGGCGCTGCGGCCGATCCAGTTGTTCACGTCGGAAACGGCGGGCATGCGGTAGGCAAGGTCCATGGAGCCTTGGAGGGTTCCATTTCGATACCAGCGGACTTGGCAACCCAAGGATCCACCGGAACCCGCGCCGTCCTCTATGACCATGGCGTAGTGATACTCGGTGCCGGCAGCGGTGGTGCCGCTCAGATCGGTATTCACCGTGGTGACGCTGCCACCGCCAAGCTTGGCCTCCAGCCGATGGCTGCCAAGGACGCCGCCGTTGTTGAGCGACAACATCGGGCCGTCATAACTGGAGGTGGTGCCGGGCGCGACGGCTCCGTCAACGATTTCGCCCGTGTTGGAGCTGTTCAGGGTGATATTGCCCCGTCCGAAATCAAAGATGCGCTGCCAGTTCTTCGAGGTAACAGCGGTTAGCCAAATCTCGTAAGTGGCGCTGGGTCGCGAGGAAACGAAGCCATTCGGCAATTCCAGATAGGCGGAGACCGCAGCGGCAGTGGAATTCCCGGTTGTGGAACCGGGTAGAACCAGCGTCGTGCTGGTGGTGGTCGCACCGTTTCCGCGGACCATGGCAATCTCGCCCGTTCCCGCATCGCTGAAGCTGGTGCCGCTGGACACCGATCCAGCCGCGGCATTGAAGCTCCAGCGGTTTTCCGGCACAGGCACAGGTGGCAGCGGTTCGGGCGGACCGCTGCTGGGGTCCGGTCCGGCGGCGTAGCTGGAAAGAATTTCGCCTGTGGTGACGGCGCGGTTGTAGATGCGCAGTTCGTTGAGCGAGAGATTCGAGTTCGAGTCCCCGCCATATTGCGAACGGCCGATCCAGTTGTTGACGTCGGCCATCGCAGTGAGGTGGAACGCGAGGTCGAGGGTGTTTTGGATTATCCCGTTGCGGAACCATTTTGCCTGGCAGCCCGCGGCCCCGTAGGAGCCGGCTCCGCCAGTGACGGTGAGCACATAGTGGTATTGGGTGCCCGCCGTGGTGGCCGCCGTGGTGTCGGAAAAAATGACGGCGCCGTTGTTGATCTGGCCCTCAAGCCGGTGGGTTCCGAGTGCCCCGCCGACGTTCAGTGAGAGCACCAGATTATCCCAACCGGCGTAATTTCCGGGAGCCGCGGTGCCGTCGAGGATTTCTCCCGCGGCGGCACCAACTCCGCTGGTCACCGAGCAGCGCCCGAAGTCGAACAGCCGCTGGTAGTTTTTGGAAGAAAGCGGAGTGGCCCATGCCTCGACCGAGATGCTCGGTTGGGCGGAGATGAGGCCATTGGGCAAATCGAGATAGGCGGAAATCGCCGCGGCGTTCTGATTTCCCGTCGTGATCCCCGGCAGCGTAACCGAAGTGCCGGTAAGATTCCCGCCGTTTCCTCGGAGGGTTGCGACGGCCCCGCCGACGCTGTCCGTGAAGGTTCTGCCACTGCCGACGCTGGATGAAGCCTGCTCGGTGAAAGTCCACAAGTGATCCGGCGCGGGCGGCGGCACCGGCGGCCCGATATTATCCGGGCCGGAGGAGAAATTCGCGGAGACTTCCGCGGCGGTGAGCGCGTTGTTGTAGATGCGCAGCTCATCGTACGAGGCGTTGGAATTGTCATCCGCTGTCCAGAGGGAGCGACCCAGCCAATTGTTCACATCTTCGATGGCGGAAAGGTGGAAGGCTATATCTCCCGAGCCCGCGAGAGTGCCGTTGCGATACCATTTCATCCGGCCACCGCCGGAACCGTAAGTTCCAACCCCGTCCTCGAAGGTGAAAATATAGTGATAGCGGGTGTCGAGGGCCGTCGCCAGGCTTGAATTGACAGTGACGATGTTGGCGGTGTTCAACCGGGCTTCCATGCGCTGCTGGTTGTAGTTCACCCCGTTGCCAAAGGTGAGTTCGAGCTCATCCGATGCAGTGGTGGTTCCCGGAATCGTTCCTACCACTTCGTTGATTTCACCTGGGACGGATCCCGGGCCGAAACCCGTGGTGGCGGTGGTCCGTCCGAAATCCAAGAGCCGTCCTTGGTTTTTCGCCGAAATGGGCGTAGCCCAGATTTCCACGGTCAGGTTGGTTTTCGATGAAATGATGCCGTTTGGCAGATCGACGTAGCCGGAAATAAAATTGGCAGAGCGATTGCCGGTAGTTGCGCCGGTGATGGTCAGGGCGCTTCCGTTGAAAGTGGAGCCGTTGCCCTTGACGGTCGCTGTGGCTGCGGAAACGCTATCGACCATTGCGGTGCCTGCCGGAGCATTTCCCGCCGCGTTGTTAAATGACCAGCGGTTGATCAAAGCCGCATTTGCAGGCAGCACGAGTACACAGCAAGCCATAAGGGCGAGCGAACTCGCAACAGATCGAGGGTTTTCCATTTACCGGAAAAGCATGACTTCCCCCCATACTAGGTCAACCCCCCATTAAGGGGTAGGATTTCCCCGGAAAAGAGTGCTCAGCGCAATAAGTTCCAAGCCGTCACCAGCGCCTTGAGTCCGGCCATTTCGATGGATGGATCGACGCCGTTCGCACCAGTCCTGAACGGGTCCAGTGAAAGCGCCGGGATAAACCGGCTTGAAACAGAGAATGAAAGAGTCTTACAAAGAAAACCTAGCCAGTAGCTTTGGCCACGAACCCTACGCTGG
>JAYWDF010000183.1:0-6914 GCA_043779985.1 Akkermansiaceae bacterium
CCCCCCTGTGCCCACGCCGTATTCGACTCGTAGGCCTCGCCCTTTGTCAGCACGATCACCGAACCGTGGCGCGCCGCCCGCAAGGCAAAGGAAAGTCCGGCGATCCCCGCGCCGATCACCAGAAAATCTGCTGTCATGTGCCGCCAGCATGAACCGGGATTCCCATCAGAAAAGGGAAATTTGTCATTCGCGCGTCTTGACCCGCCCGCCGCGGCAGGCCACCCCTCGTGCATGAGCTTTTTCATCACCGGAACGGACACCGGAGTCGGCAAGACCTATGTGACCCGCCTGATCCTCGAATCGCTGCGGCATGAAGGCCACGACGCCGTCGGCTACAAGCCCGTCGCCTGTGGCGACCGCGAGGACGCCGTGATTCTCGCCGCAGCCTCCGGGGGCATCGACCTGGATGAAATCAACCCAGTCTTCCTGAAAACCGCCGTCGCCCCCTACGTCGCTGGAATGTTGGAAAACCGCACGGTCATTCCGGCCGAGCTCATCGCCGGTTTTCACCACCTAGCAGCAAAGCACGCCAAAGTCCTCGTCGAAGGCGCCGGTGGCTGGGAGGTTCCGCTCGCCGCGAATTATCGGGTGTCCGACCTTGCCGCCGAATTGAAACTGCCCGTCATCCTCGTCGCCGGCAACAAACTCGGCGCGCTCAACCACATCATCCTCACTGTCAACGCGATCCGCGCCAAGGGCCTGATCTGCGCCGGCATCATTCTCAACCAGTTGGAGGATGAAATGGACACCGCCATGATCACCAACAAAGGCGTGGTCGAGGACCTCACCGGCGTGCCACTGCTCGATCACTTGATCTACGGCCAAGATTTTCTCGATGCGAAAGTTTTTTGCGAGACACTCGCACCCGCCGCCCTCGCCTGAGGACTTGCCAGCTGGCTCCGGGGGGGGAGGTCCCGGAGCCCACCAGCTTGATTTTGCTGTCATTTGTCACAGCAACGAAATAGTCATACCGCACTCGCGCCGTTCGCACTATTACGCGATGACGGGCCCCTGCCACTGCTCTCCATGTCTGCCAAAAACTTCCACGTCCGCCAAGCTGCGGTCTCCGCTCTCCGCGCCTGGGCCAAAGGCCATGATTATGCGGAAACGCTCATCGAACGTCACTCCCAACGCCGCAAACTCTCTTCCTCGGACCGCGGACTGCTCCAGGCCATTCTGTTCGGCGTGCTGCGTCACCGGCGCTTGCTAGACCACTGGATCAGCAAGCTGCGCGACGGCAAGGTAGATGCGGAGACCCGCGACATCCTGCGTGTCGGGCTCTGCCAGCTACTCATTCTCAATCTCCCTGATCACGCCGCCGTCAATGAAACGGTCGAGGCCGGGAAAGCCAGCGTTCGCAGCCTGATCAACGCCGTGCTTCGCCGCGCCACGGTCGCGCGCAAGCCTCTGCTGGACGAGGTCTCGGAGCTGCCGCAGCCCGTCGCCCACTCGCATCCGGACTGGCTTTACAACCGCTGGCGCGCCGCATTTGGCACGCGCAATGCGATTTCCCTCATGGAATGGGACAACCTGCCCGCCGTGAACTATTTCCGCGTGAATCCCCTCGTCCCCTCACCGGAATCCCTGCCGGGAACGGCGGTCGAGGGCGCACCGGGGTTCTACAAGATCGAGGGCTCCCTGCCCTCAGCCCTGCTCGCCTCCGGCACCGTTTACATCCAGGATCCCGCCACCCGCCACTCCGTCGAACTGCTCGACCCGAAGCCCGGCGAGCGCATCCTCGATGCCTGCGCCGCCCCGGGTGGCAAGGCCTTCCTCATCGCCGCCGCGCTCGGTTCCGCCGAAGGACTGGTCTGCACGGATTCAAATGAAAAGCGCCTGCCGCGGCTTGAGGAAAATCTCGAGCGCCTCCACGCCGGCAAGGCCACCATCGCCGTGCACGACTGGTCCCAGCCGGCACCTGCCGAGTGGCACGCAAGCTTCGACGGTATTCTGCTCGACGTCCCCTGCTCGAACACCGGCGTGATCCGCCGCCGCGTCGACGTCCGCTGGCGTCTGCAAGCGCCCGACATCGAGAAGATCGCCGTCACCCAGCGCAAGATTCTCGAAAATGCCGTCGCCTGCCTCAAGCCCGGCGGCCGCATCGTCTACTCGACCTGCTCGATCGAGCGCGATGAAAACCTCGGCCTCGTCGAAGCCTTCCTCGCGGACCATCCGGAGCTCACCCTCCAGTCCACCCGCGAGGCCCTGCCCTTCCGCGACAAGACCGATGGAGCCTTCGCCGCGCGGATCGAGTGGAAATCCACACTTCCCGCTGGCTAGACCGCGGTCCCCTCTTTAAAAAACCGCCATGAAGTCCTGCCTCGGCATTCTGCTCGTCTTTTTCACCTTCGTCGCCGTCCTCGGTGGCGGAGCCCTGATCTGGTATCTGAGCAATACGGCGGAGTTCTCGCGAAAAGGCCTAACAGCAGGAACCCCAGCTCCCGGCATCAAGTCTGGCACGACTCCCAAGGGCGCGGCCATTCCTAAAGCCACCGTGGTGACGCCAGCCGCGCCGCCGAAGGCGCACCCCGTCCGCTAGACCGCGTTGCTGCTAGACGAGACGCGAGAAACACGCCCGCAGCCCGGCCCGCCACTTTTCGAGAAAGGCCAGGTTTCTCGCCACCTGCGAGACCGCAGCCACATTCAGGTCCGCCGAAATTTCGAAATCCGCAAAGCCCGCGCATTCGCTGCTGATCATCGCTTCCACTTGGGAAATCGCACGCTCCACCGCCTCCCTGCAAATTTGGGTTTCCCCTTCTAGCAGCGCTCTTGCCAAAGCCGACTTCGCCTCCTCACGCTTGCGGATGAGCGTCTCCGCTTGCTGCGTCACCGCTCCGACATGGGAAAACAAATCCATCAGCGAAGGTTCGATGCTACCGCGGACCTCGCCTGGAGTGCCGCGCCATTCCAGCCACTGCCTCAGCCGGCGCGACGGACTGGACACCACCGCGAAGGCCTCGCGCAGCGCGGCGAATTCACCGTCCCCGCCCCCGGCATCCGGGTGCGCTTGCCTGCCCGCCTCGCGGTAAGCATCGCGCAAGGCCTCATCAGCCAGCACCAGCCGCGGCTCCAGTCCCAGGATTTGAAAAGCATTCGTCACTGCCCGGAGAAGCTGGCGGCCTTGGCGTCCGGGGTAAAGCCCGGAGCGATCCATTTCCGCCTGCTTTGCTTGAACCGTGGCCCATCGAGCCCTAGCATTCGTGCAAACATGCCTGCCCCGAGAAAAATCGCCCTCTTCGGCGGGACATTCGATCCCGTCCACCTTGGCCACCTCCATCTCGCGACTCTGGCGAAAAACGCCCTCGCACTCGACGAAGTCCGCTTCCTGCCCTGCCAGATCTCGCCGCACAAAACCGGCACCGCCCCCGCCAGCGGCGAAGACCGCTGTGAAATGTTGCGGCTCGCCACCGCCGGGCTTCTCTGGGCCGTGGTCGATGATTTCGAGCTCCAACAACCCGGCCCGTCCTACTCCTTCCAGACCGCGGAAGCCATGGCCGCGCGGTTTCCCGGCGCCCGACTGTTCTGGATCATGGGCGGTGACCAATGGGACTCGCTCCCGCGTTGGAAAAATCCGGAATCCCTCGCAGAGCGCGTGGAGTTCATCGTGCTGGCTCGCGGAGATGCGCCACTGCCACGCGAGGGCTACCGCCTCCACGTCGTCCAAGGCGAGCACCCGGCATCCGCCACCACCCTCCGCACCGCCATTTCCCAAGGGGAAGCGTATCCCTCATGGCTCGCGCCGGGCGTCGCAGACTGGATCGCCCGCAAGCGGCTCTATCAACCGTAACCGGCCTAACGAATGATTTCACGCGTACGAAAAAGGCGCGGAAATCTCCCTTCCAGAAAATCTCCACGCCTTGACTGGAAATAACGCTCGTTGGCGACCAATGATCGCCGCTAGAATCTATCGAGATGCCGGACGACGGCGGTTGTTGCCGCGCGAGGCGTTGCTGTAGTCCAAGCCACCGCTGCCGCCACGATTTCCACCGCCGCCACCGCCACGGTTACCTCCACCGCCGCCGCCTTGGCGACCGCCGCGGTTTCCACCACCCTGGACCATGCCGCCGCCGGTTCTCATCCGGAGATGGCGATCGGCCAGGGACTCGTCGTGCCACGCATGGTCATCCCAGCGAGGAACGGCCATTTTGATCACTTTCTCGATTTCCCGCAGGAACTCCCGTTCGTCTTCCGCGCAGAACGAAACGGCACGGCCTTCCGCACCGGCGCGACCCGTCCGACCGATCCGGTGGACGTAGGCTTCCGGCTCGTTAGGCAGGTCGAAATTCACGACCAGACCGACGTCCTTCACATCGACTCCGCGCGCGGCGACGTCGGTGGCGACGAGCACCGGCGTGAGGCCCTTCTTGAATTTTTCCAGCGCCTTTTCGCGTTGGGCTTGCGACTTGTTGCCGTGGATGGCATCCGCCGGGAAGCCGGCTTCGCAGAGGCTTTTCGCGAGTTTGTTAGCCCCGTGCTTGGTGCGGCTGAAGACGATGGTGAGCTTGCCGGTGGTGGCCGCAGCCTGGCCGCGCAGGAGTTGTTCAAGCAGCGGGCGCTTGTTTTCACGGTCCACGAAGCAGACTTGGTGCTCGATGCGCTCAGCGGTAGTGGTGCCGGGATCGATGCTAACACGCGCGGGGTTGCGCAAGATGGTTTGCGCGAGATCGACGATGCTCGGCGCGAGAGTCGCCGAGAAGAACAGCGATTGGCGATTAGACGGCAGCAGCGCGACGATTTTTTTCACATCGCGGGCGAAGCCCATGTCCAGCATCCGGTCCACTTCATCGAGGACAAAGAACTCGACACCGGAGAGATCCACGGCGCGTTGTTCAATGAGGTCGATCAAACGGCCGGGGGTCGCCACGAGGACATCCACGCCACCGCGCATCGCGGAAACCTGGGGATTCTGGCCTACGCCGCCGTAGATGAGCGTTTGCTTGAAGCGGACGTGCGCGCCGTAAGTGGTGAAGCTTTTACCGACTTGGCCGGCGAGCTCACGGGTCGGTGCCAGCACCAGCGTGCGGCATTGGCGCGGCTTGATTTGCTTCGGCCGTTCATGGATCGCATGAAGGATCGGCAGGGCGAAGCTCGCCGTTTTTCCGGTGCCGGTCTGCGCGCAACCGAGCAGGTCGCGGCCTTCGAGCAGCAGCGGGATCGCCTGTGCTTGGACGGGCGATGGAGTGGTGTAGTTCAGTTCGCGCAAAACGCGTTGCAGGGGCGCAGCCAATGGCAACGCCTCGAATTCAGTCGGGGTCATGTTGGTAGGTAGCCTGCCCATCCGATGTCGGAGGCTGGCGGTGTCGATGAGCGGTTGGAGTAACCTCAAACAATCTCTCATCGAGGAAGACCGGAAAAGGGTGGAGCCAATCAACTGACCCCCCACCGGCAGAAGCTCGGTGCACGCCGCTATAACCTCGATTCCAGCCATGGCAAGACTTTTCCGAATTCTTGAATTTCAGCCGCGCCGCATGCGGCGCACCATTCAGTGGCCTACGCTTGATAAAAACTGGAACTTCCGTGCGCTTCGCCCTGATCAGGCTTCACCCACCAGGTCCTCGGATGGCGTCCCTCGCATTTTCCACCGCCCTCGAAAAGCTACGGTTTCTGATCCCTCCTGAGGACACTCCCTCCCTTCGCCCAGCCGAGCTGGTTCGACAGATCCGCAGTGGCTTTCAATCAAAATCCCGCAAACCCTGAAAATTTCCCGCGCCCAATTTCTTGCCCACGCCGCTGGGCTCCATTAAACCTCCCACCCGCATGACTCACCTCGAAGCAATCGCCCGCGAAACCGGCATTTCCCTTTCCTCCGTCACGACCACCGCCAAGCTGCTCGCCGAGGGCGGCACGGTCCCCTTCCTTTCCCGCTACCGTAAGGAACAAACCGGCTCGCTCGACGAAGTCCAGATCACCACCATCCGCGACCGAATGCTCCAGCTTGCCGAGCTCGACTCTCGCCGCAGCGCGGTGCTCAAGTCGCTCGAAGAGCGCTCACTCCTCACTCCGGAGCTAAAGAAGAAACTCGAAGCCGCACTCACCCTCGCCACCGTGGAGGACATTTTCGCGCCCTTCCGGCCGAAACGCCAGACCCGCGCCACCAAGGCGATCGAACGCGGACTCACCCCGCTGGCCGATTTCATTTTCGAAAACCAAGCCGCCGATCCCGAAGAGGAAGCCGCCAGGTTCCTCAATCCGGAAATGGAAGTCCCCACCATCGTGGAAGCCCTCGCCGGAGCCCGCGACATCATCGCCGAGCGCGTGGCCGACGACGCCCCGCTGCGGGGTCGCGTCCGGAAGATCTACGAAGAGGACGCCACCGTTTCCTCCAAGATCATGTATGGCAAAGAAGAGGAAGCCGATGCACAGAAATTCCGCGACTACTTCGAGTGGAGCGAGCCATTCCGCTCCATCCCGTCGCATCGCACCCTCGCCATCCGCCGCGGCGAAAAGGAAGGCTTCCTGCTCATGCGCGTCGAGGTTCCACTGGACCGCGTCACCGCCACCGCTCTCCCGGAATGGGTAAAATCCGACGGCCCCGCCGGCAAACACGTCGCCCAAGCCGTCGAAGACGGTTGCAAGCGCCTGCTCATGCCGTCGATGGAAACCGAAGCCCGCCTGATGGCGAAGAAGCGCGCCGATGAAACTGCCATCACCGTCTTCGCCGACAATTTCCGCGAACTCCTGCTCGCCTCGCCGCTGGGCGAAAAACGCTTGTTAGCGATCGACCCCGGCTTCCGCACGGGATGCAAAACCGTCGTGCTCTACCGCTCCGGCAAGCTCCTCCACCACACCGTCCTCCACGCCACCGCCGGCTCGCAGAACCAAGCCTACGAAGCCGCCGTGGAGGTCACCACACTCATCAAGAAACACGACATCGAAGCCATCGCCATTGGTAACGGCACCGCCGGCCGCGAGAC
>JAYWDF010000184.1:0-2335 GCA_043779985.1 Akkermansiaceae bacterium
TAGTCGTTGCGAAAGGTCTCAGCCTCCCGGACTAACAAATCGATCCGCTCATTGACAAAATACTCCGACGTCGGTCGCACCGTCGGACTGTTTTCCGGCCACACTTTCATCGTCTCCACTTCGATCCGGGTCCCCCGAGTCGCCATCTGGCCGATCCTCGCAGCCACGGCCGCGGCATCCTCGGTGCTCGTCGCCCCGGAAGCCAGCAGCCGGCGGAGGCCCTCTTTGACCAGTTCGAACCGCTCGACCTGCGCGGCGTCCATTGGCACATCCAAGGCACGCGCCCGGTCGATCCGCCGCTGCAGGCGCAGCCGCTCGGCCTCGAATGGATTGCGCGTGGCCTGCGCAACGATCATCGCCTCATAGGCATAGCGCAGCGGCATGATCACCGCCGGCAGCGGAATCCCGCCGCGGTCACGCACTCCGTGGGTGTTGTCGAAGAGTTTGTAATTCATTTCCCGGTAAGGCACCAGAGCGCCCGCGAGCAGCATCTGCGGCACGAGCAGCAGCGGCACCGCGGTGAGGGCGGCCCGCTCCGTTTTCACCGTGGAGGAAACCACCAGCGCCATTGCGGTGCCCGTCCATGCCGTTAGAGTCATCCACAGCCACAGATAGGGCAGCATGCCTTCGATCCCCAACAGATGGTTCCCGATGATGAGATAGGTAAGGCACTGGACCGCCGCCACCAAGCCCAGTGCGGCGAACTTGGCCATGACGTAGGAACTGGCCCCGGGTTGACAATTCCGCTCACGCCGCAGGATCGGCCGGTCCCGCAGGACTTCCGTCGCCGAGTTGGTCAGCCCCAGGAACATGGCAACCGTGGCACTGAGGAACAGGTAGGCGGGAATGTGGAGGGCCGTGGCGAATTCATATGGCCCCTCACGCGACGAGCGCAAAGTGATGGCGATCAAGGCAGCTAACAGAGGTGCCTCCAGGCAAGTGCTGTAAATGGTCCCGCGGTTGCGTAGCTTGGAGAGCAGCGAGCGGAGGAAATGGGTCGCGAACACCGCCAGCACGGAACGAAGTCTGCGCGCCGGCTTCGGCGGCACCGGCAGCCGGTCCCCTTCCCTTACTTCGCCGATTTTGGAAACCGGCCCACTGCCGTGCTGCAGCGACTGCATCAATTCCACGCTCTCGAAGCGCTCCTGCCAGAATGACGAGGGGAACCGCCGCGCGGCTCCTGTATTCGATCCGCCACCGATCGCGCTCAACGGCGTCTCTAATACATCGAAGACAAAGTCCGCGCCTAACGGTGACTTCGCGGTGACCGACGGATGAGAGATCGCAAGCTCCTCGCACGCGTCGCGGAAGTAGCCGACCATTCCAGCCGGCGTGCCGAAATAGGCCAAGCGGCCGCCGCTATCGAGCAACAAAACCTTGTCGAACAACCGCAACACCGGCGCACCCGGCCGGTGCAGCGAGGCTATCACGATTTTTTCCCGCGCCAGCGAGCGCAGCGTTTCCGCCACATGCTCGGAATCCTTCGAGGAGAGTCCGGAAATCGGTTCGTCAAACAAGAAAACCTCAGCGCGACTGCCCAGATCCACGCCCAGATTCAGACGGCTTCGCTCGCCCCCGGAAATCGTCTTCTCACCCGGCGCCCCGACCCGCCGGCGGGCGATCGACTGCAAGCCCAGCTCCGCTAACATACTATCCACCCGCCGTTCGTGCTCGGCCAAGGAAAGCGCCGGACGGCGGATCGTCACCGCGTGCCGCAAGTGCTCGCGCACGGTAAGCTGCGGATTGAGCGCCTCTTCCTGTGGCATGTGGGCGATAAATGGCACGAGGTGCTCACGCCGCTCATACAAGGGAATGCCGTTGAGCTTCACCTTGCCCCGCGTCGGCTCGCGCTGCCCGGACAGAACTGCGAGCAAGGTGCTCTTGCCGCTGCCGCTGGGACCGATGATGCAGAGCATCTCCCCGCGCTTCACCTCGAAATTCACGTGGTCCAGTGCCCGTGCTTCCGGCCCGAAATCATGGATCAAGTCCTCCACCTGAAGCGACTCGATCAGGGTCCGCTCTTCATCGAGGAATCCCTCGCTGAAGCGGCAGCGCACTGATTGGCTCCCGGATAGCCGGATCAACGAACCATCCCGTAACGTTGCGGTCTGCCGCACCGGCACTCCGTCTACCAGAATCGGGCCGTTGCTCTCCCGCACGATCAGCTCGCCTTCCGCGCGCTGGGAGTCGTAGCGGATGAACAACACCGCCTTGGGCGACAGCTTGGATCCCAACAGCAGATCCCCGGGCGAGAGCGACGCAGCATCATTGGAAACCAGATATTCCTGTCGGTCGCCCGCCAAGCGGAAGCGCCTGCCCGACTGCGTGGCCTTGC
>JAYWDF010000185.1:0-2333 GCA_043779985.1 Akkermansiaceae bacterium
AACAGCATCTCAAAGGCAAGGTGGCCTCGGACATCAAAGTCATTTTCAACGCCGACGACCGCGCCCACGCCGAGGAGCGCCTCAAGGATTTCGTGAAAACCTACGGTGAAAGCCAGCCCAGGCTCGCCGCTTGGGCCGAGGAGAACTTGCCCGAAGGTTTGGCCGTCTTCGCCTTTCCGGAAGCCCACAGGAAGCGCCTGCGGACATCCAACGCCTGCGAGAATGTCAACGGCCAGATCAAGAAGCGTACCCGCGTCGTCGGACTCTTCCCGAGCGAGGAATCACTCCTGAGGCTCGTCACCGGCGTCCTCATCGAAATCTCCGAGACATGGGAAACCGGCAAAACCTACCTCACTCCCAGCTAATAGAAATTAAACCGAAATAACAAAACCAAACACCTTCAGAAAAAGTCATCAGCCACTTTTACCCTAAAATGGAAAATGGGCGCGTTGATGTGATGCCATGGGCGTGCCGTGGCGTGGAGCGGTTCGAGATGGCCGGTGGGCGGGCCGTTCTTATCCGCTGAGCAGCAGCGCCGCCTCGGGTGGCAGGCCGGGGAGCCATTTCCCACCGAGATAGCGGCGCAGCAGGCGGGTCAATAATAGGCTCCAGCGTTGCTCCATTTCCCATCGCTCTGTGATGGCTCGGATCTGCTGCAACTCGTTGCTGATCCGCGTGACGGCGTGGGCGATGAGGTCGCCTTTTTCATGCAGGACACTCACCTTGACAGTGCCCCGGCCACCGCTTCGCACCTGCCGGCCGACTCCGTGCATGAGCATCGGCCGGCTGCGCACGGCTTCGCGATGGTGTGCCTCGTCATAAAAGCGCAGGTAGAGGTGCCACCAGTTGTAAAACAGCGCGATGAGGTTGGCCATGAGCCGGCTGGACGCGAGCCGTTTGGAGGTGAAGCCGCCCCAGCCCCATTGGTTCTTGAGCTCGTCGAAGCAGTTCTCGGCATCGCCCCGCTCGCGATAGAAGCGGGGCATGACCTGGGTGGGGTAGGCGACGACATCCAACGAACTAATCAGCACGGCGATCTTGCCGCACCAGGGGCTGGCTTGGGCTTCCCAACCGGGGCCTTGGGCGTTGGCCAAATGGCCTTGGCGGTCTTTGCCACGGTGCGGTTTCCCCGCCTCTCTAACTGGAGCGCGGGCGGGGCTTTCGCGCACGAGGATGACGCGCCGCTCGCAAGTCCAGCCGCTGAGGCGAAGGGTGGTTTCCAGTGCTTGCCAACCGTCGCCGCAGTCTTGCCAGAGGGCTCCCTGGTGCATCATACGGATGACGAGTGCCTTGACCTTGGCGGTATGGCGGAGTTTGAAGAGGTAGGGTAGCAGACGTGTCTCACATTCCAACATGACGGATTCGCTGCCGTAGCCGCAGTCGCCCCGGATGGAGGTGGGCCATTGGTGGCGGGGGAGTTTTTCCAACATGCCCCAAAGTCCGGGCAGGCCCTTGGCGGCGGCGTGTTCGTTGCCGGGGCGCACTTCCACGCCGAGGCTGATGCGGAGGTTGGCGATGAAGTAGCTGTGATAGACGTGGCTGGGGCGGCCGGGCTTTTGCGGGTTGTAGCCGATTTCCGCACCTTGCTGATGGCCGTAGAGGGGCTTGACGGTGACGTCGATGTCGAGGATCCAGGGCAGCCCGAGGACCGGCGAGATGCTGCCGAGGATCTGGTTGGCGAGCCAATCGAGGCCGGACTTTTCATCCATGCGGCCCATGGCGAGGCGAACGGCATCCTCGCTAACAGTGCTGCCGACACCTAACAATCCTGGGTTGACGCCGTCGCCGCGCACGCCGTTGATGTGGGCGTGCCGGCGGTGGCCGCAGAGGACGCTCAACAGGATGGTGGCCATGACTCTGGGCGCGCCGCTACCACGGTTGCCGATGTAAGTGAGAGGGCACTCGCGGAGGAATTCCTGCCACCTTCCGCCGGTGTGGAGGAATTGGAAAAAGAAGATCAACTGGCCCTCGCGGGTGACCGGGGCGTGGTCATCCCACTCGGCGTAAACCCGCCCGCCGGGAGTGTCGATCGGCCACGATCCGGCGGGGTATTCGGAGGCTTTTTTCGGCTCACCCGCAGAGTGAGAATCAAACGGCACAGATCTGGCATCCATGCCGCTGAAATTACGTCACCTGCCTGGATCTGGCGAGTTCTCCATTTTCCCTTTTAGGTTTACAGAAAAAAATTTGCGCGGTCAGCTCAACCTGCGGATCAATCTGTGCGTGAGAAAAGCATATTGCTACCGCAGCTCCGATTTGTTGCAAATCTTTGTCTATCGAACACTTGGAGATCTATCTGAGCCAAAGTTCACCCACAGATTCTGCTGAAGAGC
>JAYWDF010000186.1:0-2330 GCA_043779985.1 Akkermansiaceae bacterium
GATTCCCCACGGGCAAGAAGCGATTTTTTTCGCGGTGACATCGGATGATTTGCTATCGGTGGGAGAATGAGATTTATCGGGCCGTTCAAGAGAGGTGTCATTTCTCGATTGATCGTCTTGGATTTTTGGTTGAGGCGAATCCCCAATTTTTACCGCTAAAAGTCCTGAGCCGTTTTTGGCAAGTCTCACTTGCAAGGACTCTTTTCCAGTAAGTATATCGCGTGCATATTGAAACTTTGTCATTAAACCAAATTTTGATTCTCCTATTTGGAGTTTATCTATTTCTAAAATTAGAGCATCCAAGTCAACCAAGAGCGAGTTAACTTCAGGCCCCAACATTGTAATGAAATCTAGGGCATTTGAATACTGGGTCACGATTTTTGGAGCCTCGTTCGAGGCGGGCTTTCTACGTAGAATTTCTCGTGCATTTTCGAGACCGTCTGTTGCGCCGTAAAAACTGAGACTTATTAGCGCGCTTGACTTGTTTTCAGGTTTATCCTCGGCGTCGATAAGTGTCCTTAAAATATCTAGATCGGACTTGGTAAGTAGCCGGTGTTCATAGAGCAAGTATGCTGCCAAACTTGCCGTTTCCGGTTTGGATTCATTCAAGTAATCTCGAACATCATTTCCAAACTGTTCTGTAGGCTTGGCAAAGTCCAAAATGCTGCGTGCTTGAGTCGAAGAACGTTCTCTTGTCTTTTTTTCTTCCATAGCAACGACCAATAGATCTTTTGTGTAAGGTTCCAAAAATGCTCCCCATTTCTCGATGATTGCAATTCTTTCAGAAGATGGGTTTGCCCAATCTTTCGACTCAGCTGCAAGAATTTCCTGATTGATAGCAAAGGCTAGTCCTTGAATACGATTCCCAAGTTTTTTATCTCCTTCCCAACTAAGATCTCGACTCTTGATATCAATTTGAATCGCTTCCAAATACGGTTTGGGATTCTCCCAAATTTTCAGAACTTCTTCTCTTTCTTGAGCAAATAGAGAGATAATGAAAGCTAATGAAAAAATAGTTATCGAGAGGATATATTTTATGGGAACAGAATGGCTTCTCATTGTCTAATGGTGTCAGATCTTCCAATGTTTATGGCATTGCCATCGTAAAGAGAACCTGGACCTGGGTAAGCTCCAGCCGCAGGAGAGACATTATGAATGGGTTTATAAGTTCCATCGGATTGAATAACAATAATTTCGTAAGCTGGGTAGCTATCATGCTTGCCTCCGAACTCAACTGTTGGAAGTAATGGATCTGCTTCAGAATTGATCTTCACCCACATATCCCAATGAATATCAGCAGTGGCCCATGTTGTGCCCGGGGGCATTGCGCCATCTTTTCCTGCGGCTTCGATGTGGAGCTCTGTCACCCTACTGGCTCGTGCTCCTTGCCGATAGTCTTCGACTGTGATGGGAGGTTTTCCGCTAGCACTTGTCCCGCCACTTAAAGACATAAACCCTTTTCTCAGGGAAATCTCGGCAGCGTTTACAGACGTTGCTTTCACGTAATGATCTGAAGAAGGTGCCGTCCAAAGTTTCCGCCCAGACGCAAGATCGTAAGATGGGTGCAAGTCTTTATAGGGCGTTAAAACGATTTTCTGGCAAACCCGAAATGGCGCGTATTTGAACAGACCTGCAGTTGAAGTTCCGGGCGCAACGGGTCCGGGCGGAAGCTCTTTATCGGTTGAATACTCATTTATAAATCCTGCGGTAGGAAGGCGATTACCCAAACCTGGATGCAAATCCCCTTTGACTACTTTGCCGTTCAATGGATTGAAAGTCTGCAGAGGGATTGGAATCGGGGGCGCCGGTGGTGGTGGAATGACGAAGCCGGAAAGCTCCTCCCCTTCAGACCATGCATAAGGAATGAAAGCCTTCACTTGTATCAAAAACTCGCTCTGCACGATGGTGCATTTCAATGAATCACCATCCACCCAAGTATCGTTGAATTTAACCTGCATCGTCACCAGTTCGCCGCCGCGAGCTAGACTCTTTTTCAAGCCGTGGAAGAATAAGGTGGTGTCCTGAGTCGCATCGAATTCAGTTTGCTCATTAACAACTTCCTGCGTTCTGGCTTCATCTCGATAGATCTTATAACGATCTGCTCCGTTGAACTTGAGACGGGTTTTCCATGTGGATTGCGCTCCTGAGACGGCATGAATTTTCAGTTTAGTCTTGGGTGTCACATCGCTTGTTGCATCGGCTGGATCTTCGAGTCGCTGAACTGAGACATAACCACCATCATCAACGTCTTCTTTCGCATCCGCTAGCTCGCCCGTTGCCGGGTGAATGATGTCTAAGTCCACCGGCAGGAGAGAATAGACCCCGTTCTT
>JAYWDF010000187.1:0-6897 GCA_043779985.1 Akkermansiaceae bacterium
TTCAGGAACCGTTCGTTTCCGCTGCCTGTGGTGTTCTGGACGTTTCTTTGTCAGGTGCTCGCCAACGGCTCGTGCCGTTATGGTGTGGCTTCCGTGCAGCATCCACAACAGTGCGTGGGTGTCTAGCAGCCAGCCCGTGACGGCGGCGGACGTCATGGGTTGTTGAATGGTCCGGCGATTTCCGCGTTGAGCGTGGGGTCGTCGAACTTCGCGGTCATTTTGAATTTCCTGCCTTTGAGGCTGCCGATGCGGGTCTTTCCAGAGTATTCCTCGATCATGCTTAGCCTCGCCACCGGCTTGTCGCGCCGGGCGATGATGATTTCCTCGCTACGCTCGGCCACGTCGATCAGCTTGGAAAGCTGGGTTTTGGCTTGGTGGATGCTGACCTGCATGGCATGGGGAACTGGCTAAGTTGGGCAGAACGGGCAATGGGAATTTCGCCGCTCAGCCAACGAGGGTGCCGGTGGTGGTGTTCGGCGTGGGCTATTTCAGCGTCGGCGGCGAAATGGAGCCAGCGACGTTTTCAAGCTCTCGAAAACGCATGCAGTGAAATCCACCTGAAAGAACGGCCTCATAACCCAACCGGGTTTGGAATTGTTGGTGACAGCGATTTCTTGAATGCGCAATTTGCCTTCATGATTTTCAAAATCGCCTGCGCAGTCACCGTGCTCTCGCCGCTGGCGTGGTCGCAAGATGATTACACGAAACACTTCGATCCCGGTGGCATGGGGCCACCCGCGACGGTTGCGATTTCCGAGGCGGCGGTGACGAAAGTCAGAGCCCCGCTCGCGCCCGGGCCCTTCGCCGCGACTTGGGATTCGATCGAGAAAAACTATAAGACGCCCGCATGGTTCGAGGATGCAAAGTTTGGAATTTTCCTTCACTGGGGACTCTACGCCGTGCCGGCCAGGCACAACGAATGGTATGAGAAGCACCTCTATGCCTCGGAGCTGAAATGGCAGGAGGAAACCTACGGCCCGCTGGAGAAGTTTGGTTACAAGGATTTCATCCCGAAGTTCACCTGCGAGAAATTCAGTGCCGACGACTGGGCCACGCTGTTCCGCAAGGCGGGTGCGAAATACGTCCTGCCCACCGCGCAGCACCACGACAATTTCGCGCTGTGGGACAGCAAGCTGACGAAAATCGACGCCATGGACATGGGTCCTCACCGCGATTTGATCGGCGAGCTTTGCATGGCGACGCGCAAGCAGGGGCTCAAGTTCGGCGTTTCCAATCACGGCATCGAGAACTTCACTTTTATCAATCCGTCGAAGTCTGTTAGCGACCGTCTCAAGGCGGCGCAGGTCGACCTCTTCGACCCTAACTGGAAGGATCTCTATCACTACGCCGACCGCAGCGAAGCCGCGCTTACGGAATTTCTCACCGACTGGGTGGAGCGCAACGTCGAGCTCATCGACAAATACCAGCCGGACCTGCTCTGGTTCGACAACGGCGTCAACGGCGCGAAAAACCGCGAGTTGGACCCGCTGAAGCTCCGAGTGGCCGCCCACTATTACAATCGGGCGCTCGGCTGGAAAAAGGAAGTTTCCATCAGTACCAAAGGGCTCGCCTACGCTCCCGGCGGTGACCATTTCAACCAAGTCGGCTCGATCATCGACTTCGAGAAAATCGGCCAGCGTTCGCCCCCCGGCATCCGCCCCGGTCCGTGGCAGGTGGATCACCCGATCGGCAGCACATGGGGCTACACCACGGGAATGAAAGTTGCCACCGCCGCCTCGATCATCCCCCAGCTTATCGACACCGTCAGCAAAGGCGGGAATTTCCTACTCAACCTTTCGCCCATGGCGGACGGGACGATCCCGCAGGCGCAGCAGGAGACATTGTTAGGAATCGGCAAGTGGCTCGATGTCAATGGCGAGGCGATTTACGCCACCCGGCCGTGGAAGCAATTCGGTGAGGGCAAGCTGCGCTTCACTACCAAGGGCGGCGTCATTTACGCGATCTTGATCGGCAAGCCCGGCGGAATTCTCGATGTCAAGGCTCTCGCAGGCCGTGGAAAAATCGACCGCGTCGAGCAGCTCGGGCGATCCGGAGCTTTGGCATTTACCCGTGATGAAAGCGCTCTGCACATTCAGTTGCCGTCCGATATTCCCAGCTCCCCCGCGCTCGCCATCAAGATCAGCGGACTCACCCCGTGAGCTCCAGCGAGACGTTTGCCAAACGGCCGACATCGGATCTGCTGACATTTTCCAGGCTCCACTCCCGTATGCGGGGTTGTAAAAATCGGTGGGAGCCCGAAGATGCGTCTCTCGACTCCGAATTCCGTCCTCATGCGTTGCCTTTTCCTGCCAGCTGGCATTCTGCTGCTCAACTCCTGCGTTCTCGGTCCCGAGCCCGGCAAGCCGGAAACCTCCGCGCCGTCATCCATCCGCGGCGATTCATCACCCGGCGGAGCGTCATTTGGCGACCGTGCCTGGCGCAAGGTTTTCACCGATGCCACCCAGTGCGCCCTCATTGCGCGCGCTCTGCAAAACAATCCCGACCTCATCGCTGCCACTTACCGCATCGAAGAAGCCCGCGCCATCGCCGCAGCCGCCCATGCTTCCTGGTACCCCTCGCTAGATGGAAGTGCCGAGGCCGGCGAGAATTACGCCTCGCGGAACGCTGGCTCCACCGGAGAGCGCGGCAAGGAATCCTTCGGCCTCACCGCGCTGCTCAGTTGGGAAGCCGATCTGTGGGGTGGGATCCGCCGCAGCAATCAAGCCGCCCGCTCACGTTTGCTCGCCGCCGAATACCAACACGATGCCGTCCAAACCAGCCTCGTCGCAGCCGTCGCCAGCGCTTACATCGATTTGAAAAACCTCGACGAGCGGCTTGAAATCGCCCGCCGCACGGCTGCCAGCCGCTCTACTTCACTCGACCTTGTCAAAACCCGCCGCGATGGAGGAGTCAGCTCGGATCTGGAGGTCGGCCAGTCCGAGGCCCTGCTGCGCCAGGCACAAATTACCATCCCGCTCACCGAGCAAGCGCTCGCCGCCAAGGAAAATGAAATCCGCGCGTTGCTGGGTGACTACCCCGGCGCGATCGCCCGGGGCGGCAGTCTGGACCGGCTCGAATCCTCGCTCCACATTGCCGGGGGACTCCCGTCTTCCCTGCTAGAGCGCCGTCCTGATCTGGCCGCCGCCGCCCAGTCCTTCCAAGCCGCCACCGCCGAAATCGGCGTGGCAGAGGCCTTGCGCCTCCCCTCCCTCTCACTCACCGGGCGCGGCGGAGTGCTCAGCAATGACCTGCGCTCCCTCCTGGAAGGCCGCTCAGGAACCTTTTCCATCGGACCTCAGCTCGCAGGCCCGCTCTTCGACGCCGGCCGCTCCGGATTTGGAGTCAAAGCCGCTCAAGCCCGCGCAAAACAAGCCGCCGCCGACTATCAGAAGGCAACCCAGCAGGCCTTCCGCGAAGCCGCCGATGCACTCAACGCCTTCCAAAAAACCGGTGAAATCATCACCCGCCGCCGCCAACTCATCGATTCGCTCAGAAGCGTCTCCAGCCTCGCCCAAGAGCGCTTCCGCGGCGGCTCCTCCGGCTATCTGGAAGTGCTCGATGCCGAGCGCAGCCTCTTCAACGCCGAGCTCGACCTCGCCGATGCCCGCCGCAACCATCTCCAAGCCATTGTCCAAGCCTACCGCGCTCTCGGCGGCGGCTGGAAATAATTCCATTTCACCGATCCCATGAACCTACCTATTCTCTACATCAAACCCGGCTGCCCATGGTGCGACGAAGTCGTCGCCTACCTGGAGCGCAAGAAAATCGAAGTCCAAATCCTCGTCGTCTCTGGCAATCGTGAGGCGATGCAGGAAATGGTCGAGCTCTCCGGCCAATCCAAGGCCCCCACCATGGATTGGCATGGCGAAGTCCTCGCTGATTTCGGCGTGGACGAGCTCATCCCGTTTCTCAAAAAACACGGGATCGGCTAAGGCCCCCGAGATTTGATGGATCCCAAGCGATCGACACCCTCGCCCGGTGAGCCTATAAGGTGAGCTCGTTCTCACCGCTTGCCGCCCATGGTCGTTCAATTCCGCCCCCTGCTCTGTCTCAGCCTGCTTGTGGCTTCCTGCGACAAGCCGGCGAAGCATGCCCGCGCTCCAGATCACGCGACCACTCCGGCCCGTGCCACCAAGTCGGTTCGCCCCGGGCCCGAGGCCCCCGAGAATGCGCAAGCTTCTCTGCGGGAGCACTTCAAGACAGCAGCTGGCACGGGCTCCCCGGAACAACGCAACCAGTTGCTGGCGGCCGTGGCGTGGGAGGCCCTGGAACTGGATCCGGACTTGGCCCGCGAGGCCTTTCAACAACTCGCCACCGGAACTGAGAAGAGAAACCGCCTGATCGAACATTTCGCCATGCGCCTGGCGGAGCAAAATCCGGAGGAAGCGCTGCGCTGGGCCTCCGCACTGGAGACCGAGGCCGAGCAATCGCTCGCTTTCGGTCGCATCGCTCTGGTGATGGCGGAAAATGAGCCCGAGCGCGCGGCACGACTGTTGTCGGATTCGGGAGTGGCTGGACGAGAGTTCAACGTCGCGACCATCCAGGTCCTCCAGCGCTGGACGGCGAAGTCCCCTGCGGACGCCGCGGCCTAGGTCGCACTTTTTGATGCCGGTGAAGCCCGCAGTGCCGGGCTCCAAACCGTGATTTCCCCCTGGGTTAGCCAGAGCCCGGAGGCAGCAATCGCCTGGGTCTCGACTTTGCCGGATGCGACCCTTCGCCACGACGCGGAACTCGCACTCGCAAACGCCATCTGGCATGAACCTGCGGGAGCTAAAGCCCGATTACTCGAGCTCGCCCCCGTGGGTCTGCGCGACCGGCTAGAGAGTCTCAAGCCCCGGGCCAATGAGGAATAACAGCCCTTAGGACAGACGCCCCAGTTCGCGCGCAACAATCATCAGAGTCTCGCGCACACCGGGCGCGAAGCCGCCGTCCGTTTGCACGGCTAACATGACCGGGCCTTCGCGGATGAATTCAAGCGGGACCGAGCCGGAGTAGAGCTTTAAGCCGCCGCTGCCAAACCCAAGGTTCGGGAGCAAGTGCTTGAGCGCCTCGACCGTGCCCATGTCCTGGGAACTCACGCGGGCAATGTTGCGCATGCCCGGAAGCGCGCGCGAGCGTTGCAGAATTTCCTCGGGGTTCATCTCACGATCCACCCCGAAAATGGCACGAAGCTCAAGCTGGCGGATCGAATACGAATCCGAACGGGAATCATCCTCCGCAGCCGGTGAAACAGGCGCAGGCGCAGGCGCTGGGGCTGGGGCGGCGACCGCTTGTGGAGCAGGGGCAAACGCCGTCGGCACATGCACCGGGGCCGCCGGCTGCGCAAATGCCTGTGGGACAGCGGCCGCCACGGCAGGCGGCTCATCCCAGTTTCCGAAAGCCGCAATGGCTGCTTGAGTGGATGGCGATGGCCCACGCACGGGCTCGGCGGCAAAAGGAGAGGCCGGCGCTTGCTGAGGGGCTACCGAAAATGGCGACGGTGCGGCAGGTGCTGCGACTGCAGGAACCTCAAAAGGTGCTGCCGAGTACGCCTTGGCAGGCGCTTCGAACCCGAAGCCTTCCGAAGGCTCTGGCACTTGGAACGGCGATTCGGATTTCCGACGCTCTGGAATCCTTGCTGGCTGGCCTGGTTCTGGGGGCCGCACATCATGCGGCTCATCCACCACCGTGAACGGAGAATCCTGACGCGCCACTGCCGTGAAGGGGCTGGCTGTCGACGCTACGGTAGATTCCGGAACCACCGCAAAGGGCGAACCTTGACGCGCGGTAGGTTGGTTTGGAAAACTTTCAAAGATTCCTCGATTCGTGCTCATAGGGGATGCGGAGTGGGGTTGGGATGCCAGCAAGGCGCGAGAAGCTTTGCTCTCTGACAAAAAAACTTAATTAGGAGAGAAAGTCGAGCATCACGATCAAAACCTTCAATTTTCCTCGTTTTGTTCCAACAGCCGCTTGAGCCGGTTTTTCATCGAGACTTTTGCGACAGCCGGAAGCCGATCGACGAACAACACGCCGTTCAAATGGTCGATCTCATGCTGCAAGGCCCGTGCCAGCAGTCCGTCGGTCTCGATCACCAGCACCGTGCCGTCAAGTTGCGGCAAGGTCGCCTTCACCGCTTCCGGGCGGCGAACCTCGGCCCGGATGCCGCGAATGCTCAGACACCCTTCCATTCCAAACTCCTTCGCCTGGCCGAACGCGAGTTCCGGATTGATGAAAATCAGCGGCATGATCTCCTCCAGCTCCGCATCCACACCATTGACCTTGAGAAAGGAAACGCACTCGGGATCATGGGACACATCGATCACCGCCAGCCGCAAATCCTCTCCCACTTGAGGCGCGGCCAGGCCGACGCCATTGGCATCAACCATCGTATCTAGCATATCAGCGACAAGCTCGATGATCCTGTCATCCACTTCGGTAATTGGACGGCAACGTTGACGAAGGACAGGGTGGCCGTATTGGACGATTTCGCGAATCATGGGAAAGGACCCGAATCCCTAGCGGAGTGCGCACCAAAGGTCAAACCCCAGAAATTTCAAACAATCAAGACGCCCCTCCCGCGGGCGCAATGAGCCCAGTGAATCACGGGAAAATCTCGCAAAAACCATTTACCTGAAATTTGTGATTTCCTTCGTGAATAATCCCCAAGGTCTCACGTCGAACCTCGCGTTACTGAAAATACGACACGCTCATGAAAGCCATCATCACCACCTTCGCCATCGCCGCATTCACCCTGCTCGGAGCAGCGCCCCAAGCCGAAGCCAAGCCGCACCATTCCAGCCGGATTTACATCAGTGGTTACCGCTCATGCGGCACGCCCATTTACACTGAGCGTTACTTCATCGGCTACGACCGCTGCGGCGAAGCCATTTGGGGCACTCGCTTGGTTCGCGAAGAATA
>JAYWDF010000188.1:0-2329 GCA_043779985.1 Akkermansiaceae bacterium
AGTGTCGTCATCGCGCCCGAAAAACGTGTGGTAGCTCCCGGTACGGACCCATTTCACCTGACTGGCTACCATTTCGGACGAGTAAGGGATGGACGTCGAAGTTGAGCCAAGCTGTCCATAGCCATTGTAGCCCATCGCCCAAAGGGTGGCGTCCGATTTCAGGAAAAGGCTGTGGGAATATCCGGCAGCCACGGCGATGACATTGGTAGCGATCTGCACCGGCGACGGGCGGTCGAGGGCGGTTCCGTCACCCAGTCGCCCAAGGCTGCCTGCACCGACGGCGAGCAACCTACCGTCCGTTTTCAAGATTAGGCTGTGGGAGGCTCCTGCCGCCACCGTTGCCACGCCGGTGGCCACTGTGATCGGGCTGTTTCGCGAAGTGATGGTTCCGTCGCCCAGTTTGCCATAATCGTTGGCTCCGGTGGCCAGCAGAGTGCCGTCGGGTTTTAAGATGAAGGTGAAGTCGGTTCCTGCAATCACCTGGGCGACCCCGGTCATGACTTGGACAGGGGAAAGTCGGTCCGTGTTGCTGCCGTCACCCAACTGGCCGGAGTCGTTTTGGCCCATGGCCCAGAGCGATCCGTCCGACTTGATGAAATGGCTGTGTTCGCCGTTGACGGCGTTGATGGAAACCTGAACCACGCCGGCTGCCAGCTGCGTGGGCAGGGTGCGGTTATTTAGCGTGCCGTCGCCGAGCTCTCCTCTGAAATTGTCCCCCATTCCCCAAAGGGTGCCGTCCGCCTTGATAAACATGTTGTAGGTGCGGCCCCCTGCAATGGCGATGGCATCCGCCGCGACCTGCGCGGAAGTCGTGCGGTTAGTCGTCGTGCCGTCGCCGAGCTGGCCAAAGTAATTGTAACCGACCGTCATCACCCGCGAGAGACGGGGCGGGGTCATCGATACCATGACGGATTGGCTGTTGGTGGCTCCCGTGCCGTCGGCCACGCGGACCCAGAAATTCGTGGCGGAACGCAGCGGGACCGAGACGAGAAGCGGACCGGTCGCTCCCGGCACCGGAGCGGAAGTGTCACCGCTGTTTCCCTGGAACCACTGGTAAGTGAGGGTGCCGCCGCTCGCGGAGACTTTAAGCGCCGCGTTGTTCCCGGCAACGACCGCCGTCGCCGCAGGTTGGGACGTGATCACGGGGGCTGCATCGAGGGGCGCGGCCAGCAGGGAAGCGAGCAGGCAAATTGCCGCCGACACCCGCCATCCGGGCGAGCCTTGTCGTCTTTGTCGGTTCATTCTCCGCATGTCACACATCATGCCTTCACGCAAATTCTGTCAATGACTCAAACCCGGGAGGGGCGGAGGAATTATCAGGCTTCGCTTGCTTGCCTCGCGATGTCCTTGAAGGCAACAGCGAGCTGGCCGGGGTTCCATTTTCCCTCGATGCTGATCGCTCCCTGATAGCCGCTTTCCCGCAGGACGCGGAAATACGGGCGGAAGTCGTCGCGGCTCACACCGGGCACGGTGCGGCCGGTCTTCTCGGCGATTTCGACATGGACGACCACATCCATCGCCGCCTTCAAGTCGGCGGGAGTGTCTCCGCCGCAGGCGATGTGATAGAGATCCGCGAGCATCCGGATGTTAGGGTGGCCGGCGGCGCGGATGAGCGCTGCGCCTTCGCCGATGTGGTTGATGAAATTGCATTCCTCCGCGCGGAGTTGCTCGACGGTCACCGTGATGTCCTGCGCTTGGGCGAGCGGGCCTAGCAGTTTAAGCAGGGCGACGAATTGCGCCTCGGCCTTTTCCTTGGGCCAGCCATCGGGGATTTTGCGGGCGCTGCCGCTGCCGAAGACGATGAATTTCCCGCCAGCCTGTTTGAGGCGCCGGAAGGCGGGCTCCGCCCAGGTGAGGATGGCGTCGTGATTTGCCTCCGGGCCCACGCAGTGGAGATTTGCAGGCCGGATGAAGCCGTTGCAGGCTAGGATCGGCAGGGGAGAGGCAGCGAGCTTGGCGAGGTTCTTCGCAAACTCGGCATCGGATTGATCCGGCACCAGGAAGTTGCCGACGCTCTCGGTGAGAAACTCAGCCCCCTCCGCCTTAACCGCGGCCGCCTTGTCGAGCGAGGCGGCGATGCCCATGGCGGAAAACAGCTTTTTCTCTCCCGTCTCGCCCAGCAGACGCGGCACGAATGCCGCGCCGACCAGCGCGAGGGAGCTGGTCCGGAGAAATTTTCTGCGGGAAATGGAGATCATGGGTAAGGGTGCTTCAGAGGCGGAATACCTTGCCACCGGCCATGACCTCCTGGGTTTTCTCGTCGAAGGTGACCCGCTCGCCGGTACGGACCGCGGCGTTCGCCATGATGGTGGCGATCGAGTGCTGATAG
>JAYWDF010000189.1:0-6893 GCA_043779985.1 Akkermansiaceae bacterium
GCAGGGTTTCGCCGGGGCGCGCTTCGAAGACGTATTCCGGGGACAGGCCGATGCCGCAGATCTTCAGCGTCTCGCGGCGACCGTTGATCACCGCGACGAGGGAATCTCCGGTTTGCAGGCCGTTCGCACTGGCGAAGGATTCTCCGACGACCACCTCGCGCCGCTCGTCGGAACGGGGAAGCCGCCCGGTGCGCAGAAACAAGCGGTTAAGCTTTTGCGGCCCGCCGTCTTCCGGGAGGGAAATAATGTGCCCGGTCGCCGGTTCCGAAAGACCGGGTAAATCCAGCGTCACGTCCACCGCCACGCGGGTCTCGACCGTGGCGACTCCGGGCAGCGTCGCGAGCTGGTCCGCCACGGAAAGCGGCGCGCGTTTAAGCGTGGCGAAAATATCCGCCAACGCATATTTCTGATAGTAGGCCGAACGCGTCGTCTCTAGCGTCATGATGAGGCTGCGGGTCATGATCATCATCGCCAGCCCGCAGGCCATCACCAGACTCACGGCGAAGACCTGGCCCTTCATCTTGCCCAGGTCGCGCAGCAGTTTCCGGTCGAGCGGGGAGAACACTTGAAGAAGAAGTTGAGAGAGAAGGGATGGGGAAAGGTGACAGCGTGGTTATTCATCAATCTCTCAACTCTCAGCTTGCTTGTGATTCACCATTTCAGCTGTGAGGCCGGAAGCCGCACCGAGTTACGGTGGGAGTTGACGATTTTTCCATCAGACAGATAGAGCACGCGGTCTGCCATTTCCGCCATGACGGCGTTGTGGGTGATGATCACCGTGAGGGTGCCGAGCTCGCGGTTGATGCGCTCGACGGCTTCGAGCACGGTGATGCCGGTGGTGACATCAAGCGCCCCGGTCGGCTCGTCGCAGAGCAGGACCTCCGGCCGTTTTGCGATGGCGCGGGCGATCGCGACGCGTTGCTGCTCGCCGCCGGAGAGCTGGGAGGGAAAGTGATCCATCCGCGCGCCGAGCCCGACCATTTCCAGGGCCTCTTCGGGCGTCATGGGATTGCGGGAAATGCTGGTGATCAGCGCGACATTTTCACGAGCGGTCAGACTGGGGATCAGGTTATAGAATTGGAACACGAAGCCCACGCAGTTTCGGCGGAAGAGCGTGAGCGTGTTTTCGTCCGAGCCATCGAGCGGCCAGCCCTTGTAGATCAGTTTGCCGGACGTCGGCACGTCGAGTCCGCCGAGGATGTTGAGTAGCGTCGATTTCCCGCTGCCGGACGCCCCTAGCAGGCAGACGAGTTCGCCGGCGTTCAGCTCGATGTCCACCCCGTGCAAGGCGACCACCTCCAGCTCGCCGGTGTGATAGACCTTGCGCACGCCGCGGGCCTCGAAGACGACACCGGTCGAGGGCGGGGGAGGGGAGAGGACGGCGTTCATCGGGCTCCCAGACGGTAGCAGGGATGCGGAGGTTCACAACTCCACTTAGCGCGAAGGAAGGATTCCATGGGGCAAGTGACACGGGCTCCCATGCGTGGCCGGATCCAGTCCACGGCCCTGCCCGATCTTGACATCCCGCTCTTACCGCGCGAGTTATGAACCTTGAGTTTGATTTCAAAATCACGACTCGGAATCGCCGTATGGCTCTTCGCGACTTGCCATGGACATGCCCACGGGGATGTCCACGAGCGGATTGTCGCTTTGTCCCAACGCATTGAAGTATTGCCACTCGATGCCCAGCTCCATGTGCAACGCGCTGAACTGGAGCGGCAACATGCGGATTGGCCGGCAGCCCTGGCCGACTACGAGCGCGCCGGGGAGCTCGATCCGACGATCGACATGGACCTGTCGCGCGGACGGACGCTCTTGGAATCCGGCCAACCGCGGGAGGCGCTGCCGCTGCTGGAACGATTCCTTGCCCACTCCCCGGAGCACCCGCCAGCCCTGCTGTATCGTGCCCGGGCCCTAGTGAAACTGGACCGCCGCCCGGAAGCTCTCAAGGATTACCGGGCGGCGCTGAAATATACGCCCCTCCCGGAGCCCGACCTCGTGCGGGAAACGGCGGACATCATGGCCGCGGACGGTCTCCAACAGGAAGCTTTGGATGTCATCTGTTCCGGGATCGAAAAGTTAGGCGCCATCCCCGCGCTTACCCTCCGCGCGATGGATCTGGAAATCGCGACGCAAAACTTCCCAGCGGCACTGCGCCGGAGTGACACCATGCAACAAACCGCGCCACGTCCCGAGCCGTGGATGGCCCGCCGCGCGTCCATCCTCGCCCAGGCCGGCCGCATCGACGAATCACGCGCCGAATGGCTGAAACTGGTCGACCACCTCGCGTCCCTGCCCAATCTGGAACGCGGGTCACACGCCATGAGCAGCCTGCTGGAAGATGCGGTGCAAGCGCTGGCCTCACTCGATAGCGTGCAAAACTCCGAAGAGAGGCACGCACCATGAAACGTTTTCACCTGTTACTCTCGGTCGCTCTGCTGCCCGGCGGCGCCGCCGTGGGGCAGGTCAGCTACAGCGGCGGAGTCTACAGCCAGAATTTCGATGCACTGCCGGGCACGACTAACAACATTACGAATCTAACGTGGGCCGACAATCTCACCTTACCCGGGTGGTATTCCAACAAAACGACCTTCAGCATTACCGACGGTACCCTGGGCGGCACCGCGGCGGTCTTCGACCAGACGGAGAATGCAAACCATGTCGGCCTGTTTGGCTTCGGTGCGGCAATGACGCCCGACCGGGCGCTGGGGTCGCGCGCGAGCGCAAGCGCACCGGGCAATGCCCCGGTTCTCTACGGGGTCAGGATGGTAAACCAAACGGGGCGGATCCTGACAAGTTTCACGGTCACCTATACGGGCGAGCAGTGGTTCAAGAGCTCGGCAGGCAATGCGCACTCCCTCTTTCTCGACTATCAATTCAGTGCCGCCGGCATTGCGACGGGCACCTGGACCCAGGCTCCTGCCGCCACGTTGACCGCCCCTAACTCGACTGGAACCACCCCGGCCGCATTGGACGGAAACGCCGCAGCAAACCGCGCGGTGAAAGTGGCGACCATCCGTGGTGTGAGATGGGCACCGGGACAGGAGCTGTGGCTGCGCATCCGCGACGAGAATGAATCAAGTAACGAACAGGGATTGGCGGTGGATGATTTCACCTTCCTAGCAGATCAAGAAGGCGGTTTATTTTTCAATGGCAGCACTGCCCACGTCTCGATGGGCTATGGGCCCGCGAGCGCGGCGGCATTCGGTGCCAGCGATTTCACCCTCGAGTGCAGGATGCTCCGCACAGGCGCGGGGGTCACCACCCTGACCGGAGGAGGAGGCGTGATTGCGGTGCCTTTGATTGCCAAGGGCGTGGGTGAGGAGGATGGAAATACCAGGGATGCTAACTACTTCCTCGGTATTGATCCCAGCGGCAAGCTCACCGCCGACTTTGAACAACGCGATGCAACGAACAACGGCACCGTCTATGCGGCAGGCCGGAACTTTCCGATCGTTGGCTCCACCACCTTGCAATACGGCACTTGGTATCACGTCGCCGCCACTTACCAGACGAGCACCGCCACCTGGAAACTCTATGTCAACGGCATCGCGGAATCGACCACCGTTCCACCGGGATCCCCCGCGACTTTTGTCGGTGTGGTGCCGCGCAATGACAGTATCCAAGGTCTTGGCTTGGGCACGACGATCGACTCGACAGGCGCGACATCCGGCTACTTTCAAGGAATCATCGACGAAGCACGCATCTGGAATATCGCCCGCAGCCAAGCTCAGATTCTTGCCTGTCAGAATCTGAACATCGTTTCGGGCCAAGCCGGAATGATCGCCCGATTCGGCTTGGACGATGCCGCCGGAACTACCGTTAGTGGCACGACTGCGACGGGACTTCCCACTCCACCGGGGACTCTAGCAGGAGCCACCCTGCCTGCCTGTGTGGGTCAATGCCATCAGCGTCGCGGCGGCCACCCCTCCGGTCGTCACCCCCACCACTCCGGCCGATGAGGCAAGCGGGATCGGCAGCTCGACCACGATAGGCGTGAACATCGCGGATCCGGAGAACGGGGCGACCACCGTCACCTTCTACGGCCGGAAGACCACCCCTCTCACCCCCGGCCCGGATTTCACGATGGTCGCGCTTCCCGACACCCAGTATTATTCGGAAAACGCCTACGCCAACCCGGTCGCGCCCGGGATCGGGGCTGACATTTCCTACTTCAACGCCCAGACAGATTGGATTCGGAACAACCGGGATAGCCGTAATATCGCGTTTGTGAGCCACATGGGCGACATCGTCCAAAACGGCGATTTCGCGGGGAACCCCGCCGAGTGGATCCGCGCGGACGGCGCGATGAAGACCCTCGAAAATCAAAGCACGACCCTGCGCGCCTATGGCATCCCCTGGGGCGTAGCGCCGGGAAACCACGACCTTGGCACCGGGGATGGCACCGGCACTTCCAACTTCTACAATCAATACTTCGGCTCCTCCCGCTTCACCGGCCGCAGTTACTATGGGGGAAACTTCGGCACGAATAACAACAACAACTACCAGTTCTTCAGCGCCAGCGGACTGGACTTCATGATCCTTCATCTTGAATACAACGCCGGAGACCTGGCCGGCTATCAGGCGGTTCTCGATTGGGCGGATTCGCTCATGAAGGCGCATCCCGACCGCCGCGCCATCGTGACCAGCCACTATCTGCTGAATGTCGGAAATCCGGCCACGTTCAGCACGCAAGGGCAGAACATCTACAACGAGCTGAAGGACAACCCCAACCTGTTCCTGATACTCTGCGGTCACATCCATGGCGAGGGCCGTCGAACGGACTCGTACCAATCTCGCGACGTCCACAGCATTTTGCAGAACTATCAGGAGGGTGATAACGGGGGTAACGGCTTCCTGCGCACCCTCACGTTCTCGCCCGCGAACAATCGGATCACGGCAGAGATGTATTCCCCGACCTTGAATCGACTGGCCACCTCCGCTGACGTCGCCACCACGCTTGGCACCTTCACTTTGGCTTACCCCATGCAGTCCGCGGTTACCGACTGGATCCCGCTGGGAACGGTCAACCTTCCAGTCAATGGCGCAGTGGCAACCCTGAACTGGACCGGACTGGAAGCGGGCTCGCGCTATGAATGGTATGCAAGCGCGTCGGACGGAACCAGCGCCGGCACGGGTGAGACACGCCGTTTTGCCACCGCCCCGGCGCCGCTCCCGAGCGTGGCAGTGACCAGTCCCCCGAATGGTGCCAAGTATGCACTCCCCGCCACCATTCCCCTTACCGCGAACGTGGTCGGCCAGGTGGCGCGGGTTGAGTTCTACGCCGGAAACAGCAAGCTCGGGCAAGACAGCACCGCACCCTACGAGTTCAGCTGGATCAATCCGCCTGCGGGAGTCCATTTGTTGAGTGCGGTCGCCGTGGATACTTCCGGGCGCGCCTCGCTGTCGAACATTGCCAGCATCACCACTGGCATGGCACCAACCATCGTGCTGACGGCTCCCGGAAACGGCGCCACCGCCACCGCTCCGGCAACGCTCCATTTCGCCGCCACCGCGGCGGATAGCGACGGGACCGTCGTGAAAGTCGAATTCTATCAAGGCGCGTTCAAGGTGGGCGAGGACAGCAGCTCTCCGTACACTTTCGATTGGCCCGACGTCGCACCGGGAACCTATCAGCTATCAGCCGTCGCTACCGATGATGTGGGCTTCAGCACCAGCTCCGCGCCGGTGACCAGCGTCGTCAATGCCGGGTTGGCATCCGGCACGGTGGTGCGCGGGCCCTATTTGCAAAAGGCAGCGTCCACCGAGATGACGATTTGCTGGCGCGGCAGCCAAAGCGCGGTGGGACGTGTGCGCTATGGCACGAGTCTGCTCAATCTTAACCAGTTCAAGGATGATTCCGCGGCTCCGTCGTCGCCCTTCAACCACACGATGACCCTCGCCGGCCTCAGTGCCGGGACGACCTATTTTTACACCGTTGGATCCCCCGGTGACACTTTGGCCGGCGGGTCGGACTATACATTTACCACCCCATCGCTGCCCGGCACCGGGGCGGACACACGAATCTGGGTGTTGGGTGATGCCGGCACGGCGACCAGCAACCAAACAGGGGTGCGCGACGCCTTCTATACCTGGACCGGCGCGCGCACGCCCAACCTCGTCCTGCAACTGGGCGACAATGCCTACAGCTCGGGCACCGACAGCAACTTCACGGCTGGAATGTTTAACATCTATCCCACCCTGCTGCGCAAGACGCCGTTCTGGTCCTGTCTTGGCAATCACGAGACCAATCAGTCCACTTCCTACGTCGACACCTATCCCTATTTCAGTATCTATACCTTCCCGACTGCCGGTGAGTGCGGGGGCACCGCCTCAGGTACGGAGCACTACTACGCCTTCAACCATGGAAACATCCATTTCATCTCTCTCGACTCGATGACCGCGAGCCGGTCCGCTACCGGAGCGATGGCGACTTGGCTACAAAGTGATCTCGCCAGTACCACCGCCACTTGGATCATCTGTTTCTTCCACCACCCGCCCTACACCAAGGGCTCCCATAATTCTGATACGGAAAACGAGCTTGTTGAGATGCGCCAGAACATCCTGCCCATTCTGGAAGCCGGTGGAGTCGATCTCGTGCTCGGCGGACACAGCCATTGCTACGAGCGCTCCTATCTGCTCGACGGCCACTACGGTCACTCCACCACACTCACCGCTGCGATGAAAAAGAACTCCGGTGACGGAAGACCCACGGGAAACGGCGCCTATCTCAAACCTCTAACCGGACCACGCGACCACTTCGGCGCGGTGTACGCCGTCGCCGGCTCCGCCGGGCAGGCGACCAGTTGGACCGGCGGCTCTACGGCGACCGTCAATCCCACGCCGCACCCTGCCATGTTCGCATCCTTGCTGAGTCTGGGCTCACTGGTGCT
>JAYWDF010000190.1:0-6891 GCA_043779985.1 Akkermansiaceae bacterium
GCCCTCGAACGCACCGAGCGCTACAACATGCCGGACACGCTCAAGGGCCAGCACATTTTCTATCTCCGCGCACCCTATTGCCTCCACTCCGATATGGGCAGACTGTTAGCCTCGGTCACGCATGACGACGTCGGTTGGCACGACACTGTCTGCGGGCACTCCGACGCCGCCCGCGTCCTCGCCAAATACGGCGAGGACAACTATCAGCATGCCCGCAACGACTGGAACCGCAACGGACGCGACTGTTTCCTGATCGAACTCGCGAAATGGGGGCTCGGAAAAAAGGACCTCGTCCCGAACCTCAATCTCTTCAGCAAGGTCGTATCCGATGACGACGGCCACCTTTCCTTCGTCACGGGAAACTCGAAACCCGGCGACTCCATCGAACTGCGCTTTGAAATCGACACTCTCGTCGTCCTCAACACCTGCCAGCATCCGCTCGATCCCGATCCGCTCTATCGTCACCGCCAAGTGCAGCTCGAAGTCTTCACCGGCGAAGCACCCACCCTAGATGACCCGTCGCTCACGATTCGTCCGGAAAACCTCCGCGCCTGGGAGAATAACGAAACTTACCACACCCTCCGCTTCTAAGGATATGATCGAAAGCACACACAAGCCCGAGACCGCCATCCTCCGCGAAGTCATCCCCGCGGGCGATTGGTGGGTCCACGAAATCAAAAAGGGCCAGACCCTGCGCATTCTTGATCTGGAAGGAAACCAAGCCGCCGACACGCTCTTCTTCAGCGCCGCCGATCCCACCGAACGCTACAGCGCGGACCGCACCATCCAGGAACAAGCCGCGCTCTATCTGACCACCGGCACCAAGCTGATGAGCACCGAAGGCAACGCCCTGCTCACCATCACCGCCGACACCTGCGGCCGCCACGACACGCTCGGCGGCGCTTGTTCGCGTGAGTCGAACACCATGCGCTACGCCCACGACACCGAGTGCATGCACGCCTGCCGCGACAGCTTCATCCGCGGCGCGCAGGAATGGGACGTCGAACTCACCAAGCGCGACCTCTCCTGCAACATCAACTTCTTCATGAACGTGCCGGTCACCCCCGATGGCGGCCTGAGTTTCGCGGATGGGATTTCCGCGCCAGGAAGATATGTCGAGATGCGAGCGGAGATGGACGTCGTTTGTTTGATTTCAAACTGCCCGCAGCTCAACAATCCGTGCAACGGCTGGAATCCGACACCGGTCGAAGTCTTGATCTTCCAATCATGAAAATTCTCATTGCTAACAGAGGTGAAATCGCCGCCCGCGCCATCCGCACGTTCAAGAAACTCGGTTACCAAAGCATCGCCGTATACTCCGATCCCGATTCCGGATCTCCCCATGTCGATCTAGCGGACGAATCACACCCTCTTGGGCCCGGCCCAGTCTCGGAAAGCTATCTGCTCAAGGACAAGCTCCTCGAAATCGCCAAAACCTCGGGTGCCAACGCCGTCTTCCCTGGCTATGGCCTGCTCAGTGAGAACACCGACTTTGCTAAGATGTGTGAAGACGCCGGAGTGAAATGGCTGGGCCCGACACCGGAACAAATCATCGCCTTCGGCCTCAAGCACGAAGCCCGCCGCCTCGCCGGCGATGCAGGCGTGCCACTCGTCCCCGGCACTGGGCTGCTGGAAAATGCCGCAGCCGCGATCATCGCCGCCAGGGACCTCGGCTATCCAGTCATGCTCAAGAGCACCGCCGGCGGCGGCGGCATCGGCATGAAGGTCTGCCGTGATGAGGACGAACTCCGGCGCGAATATGATAGTGTCGTACGCTTGAGCGAGCGCAGTTTCGGCTCGGGCAGCGTCTTCCTCGAGCACTTCATCCAGCGCGGCCGCCATGTGGAAGTGCAGATTTTCGGAGACGGCAAAGGAAGGGTGTTAGCCCTTGGCGAGCGCGATTGCTCGGTGCAACGCCGCAATCAGAAAGTCTTCGAAGAAACGCCCGCTCCCGGACTCTCCGATGAAACCCGGACAGCCCTCCACGCCGCCGCAGTCAAGCTGGGAGAGAGTGTGAACTACCGCTCCGCAGGCACCGTGGAGTTCATCTACGACGCCGACCGTGACGATTTCTTTTTCCTCGAGGTGAACACCCGCCTGCAAGTTGAGCACGGCATCACGGAAATGGTAACCGGCCTCGACATTGTCGAATGGATGGTCCGGCTCGCGCTCGATGCCACTTGGCAAATGCCGGCAACTTCGCCGCCCCCGCAAGGCTGCGCGATCCAAGCCCGCGTGTACGCCGAGGACCCGAATCACAACTTCCGCCCCAGCTGCGGGCTTCTCACCGAAGCCACCTTTCCTGCATGGACGCGCTGCGATGGCTGGATCGTCGCAGGCACCGAAGTCAGCCCGTTTTATGATCCGTTGCTCGCCAAGGTGATGGTTCACGCGGCCGATCGGCAAGCCGCCGTCGCCAGGTTAGAACTGGCGCTCGATGAAACAAGGATATCCGGCATCGAGACCAACCTCCGTTACCTGCGCGGCATCGTCCGCTGGACTCCCTATCTCAATGGCGGCGTGGCGATGCGCGACATGGCAAATTTTTCCTACACGCCCCACACCATCGATGTCGTCTCCGCCGGAACCATGACCACCGTGCAGGATTGGCCAGGACGCGTGGGCTATTGGGAAGTCGGCGTGCCGCCGTGCGGGCCGTTTGACAATCTATCACTGCGTATCGCCAACCGACTTGTCGGAAACGACGAAGGCACGGCAGGCTTGGAAATCACGATGACGGGGCCGACCTTGCGCTTCAACTCCGCGACGACCATCGCCATTGTTGGAGCTTTCGCGTTGATCCTGAAGAACGGCGAAGCGGTGACAATGAATCAGTGCATCGCGATGGCTCCTGGCGACAATCTTAAAATCGGCCGCTTTGAAGGGGCTGGAGCGCGCGCCTATGTCGCAGTGGCGGGTGGCATTGACTCGCCGGAATATTTGGGGAGTTGCTCGACCTTCCCGTTAGGTAAATTCGGTGGGCCGTTCGGGCGGGCGTTGTTGCCTGGCGATGTGTTGGGAATAAGGAGTGGGGACACTCCTGTCCCCACAAAGAAGGGACAAGAGTGTCCCTTCTCCTTATCTCACCATTGGAAAATCGCCGTCCTCTACGGCCCGCACGGCGCTCCCGACTTCTTCCTCGATGAAGACATCGACACCTTCTTCGCTACCCAATGGGAGGTCCACTACAACTCTGCTAGGACTGGAGTCCGGCTCATCGGCCCCAAGCCGAAATGGGCACGCACCGACGGCGGCGAGGCAGGCCTCCACCCTTCTAACTTGCATGACAACGCCTACGCCATCGGCGCGGTCGACTTCACCGGCGACATGCCCGTCATCCTCGGCCCGGACGGCCCCAGCCTTGGCGGCTTCGTCTGCCCAGTCGTTGTAGTGGATGCTGAGTTATGGAAACTCGGCCAACTGCGGCCAGGCGATCTGGTCGATTTCGTCCCGGTCGATGAAACATGGGCGCGTAACCGACAAATCGAGGTGAGCGAATTCATCGCAGGTGACCGACAGGAACTTTCGGATCCCGTCGCAGGCGAACGCGGTTCGTGCTTCATCGATTCATTCGGCGAAGGTGACGAATCCGTGGTGGTCCGCCGCGCGGGAGACCGCTATTTCCTCGTCGAATTCGGACCGCATCATCTCGATCTGAAGCTCCGGTTTAAAGCCCACGTCGTCCACGAGTGGCTGAAGAAGCAAGCCATCGCAGGCATCATTGACCTCACTCCCGGCATTCGTTCCCTGCAGGTGCACTTTGATCCCGGCGTGATCAGCCGCTGTGACTTGTGGGGGAAAATCCGTGAAGGAATTTCCTCGCTACCGCCACTGGAACAGATCGAGGTCCCTACGCGCATTGTCCATCTGCCGCTGAGCTGGGACGACCCCAGCACGAAGGAAGCGATCCGCCGCTACATGCAAAGCGTCCGCCCCGATGCCCCGTGGTGCCCGAGCAATCTGGAGTTCATCCAGCGGATCAACGGCCTCGAATCCATCGACGAAGTTTATAGAATCTTCTTCGAAGCTTCGTATCTCGTGATGGGACTTGGCGATGTCTATCTGGGCGCTCCCGTCGCCACACCGTTAGACCCGCGCCACCGGATGGTGACGACCAAATACAATCCGGCCAGGACATGGACGCCGGAAAACGCAGTCGGCATCGGCGGAGCCTATCTCTGCATCTACGGCATGGAAGGCCCTGGCGGCTATCAGTTCACCGGCCGCACGATTCCGGTGTGGAATCGCTGGCGCAAGACGGCGGATTTTGAAAAGCCTTGGCTGCTGAGGTTCTTCGACCAGCTTCGTTTTTACCCCGTCAGCGCTGAGGAATTGTTACGCCTGCGCGAGGAAGTCCCACGCGGCCGCCACAAGCTGGAAATTGAAGAGAAGGTATTTCGTTTTTCTGACTACGAGGCGTTTCTCGCGGCGAACTCCGACGAGATCGACGCGTTCCAAACGAAGCAACGCGCCGCCTTCGAAGCCGAGCGCAAGCGCTGGGAGGAAGCCGGGCTCTCGATGGACGCCCCTGCGGAAGTGATGGTTCCGGACGACGCTGTAGTAATCCCCGAAGGCTGCGTCTCGCTTGACAGCCCGGTCACCGGCAGCGTGTGGAAAATCGAAGTCAGCGTCGGAATGAGGCTCGATGCGGGTGGCGCCGCATTGATCTTGGAAGCCATGAAAATGGAGATCCCGCTGGAGGCTGACGACGACATCGAGATCATCGAAGTGCTGGTGGCGGAGGGTGCCAGCGTGAGAGCCGGTCAAGCCTTGGTCATCGTGAAAACCATACTACGAGCATGAACATCAGCGAACTCAAACAACGGTATACCGAGGGCGTCACTCCGTCTCAAGTGATCGATGAGATCTGGGAGAAAATTTGCGCATGGAATGATCCTGCGATTTTCATCCATCTGCCGGAAAAGTCCGTTCTCCTCGCAATCGCGGCGGAGGTGGAGACGATGCACCAAGATCTCCCGCTTTGGGGAATTCCGTTCGCAGTGAAGGATAACATCGACGTCGCTAACTGGCCAACGACCGCCGCGTGTCCGGAGTATGCCTACATCCCCGCGGCTGACGCGGAAACCGTCAGACTCCTGCGGGCGGCAGGGGCGATCCCGATCGCCAAGGCCAACCTCGATCAATTCGCCACCGGTCTGGTTGGCAGCCGTTCACCTTACGGCGTTCCGCGCAACGCCATCGCCGCGGAGTTCCTGCCTGGTGGCTCCAGCGCGGGAAGCGCCTCCGCCGTCGCTGCCGGGCTGTGCGTTTTTTCGTTAGGAACCGACACCGCAGGCTCCGGCCGGGTGCCTGCCGCATTTCAGGAATTGATCGGCTGGAAACCGACACGCGGCTTGCTGAGCAACCGCGGTGTGGTGCCTGCATGCCGATCCTTGGATTGCATCTCCGTGTTTGCCAACTCCGCGGCGGATGCATTGTTGATCTCAGAAGTGGTCGGGATCTACGACGCGGCGGATGTTTTTTCGTGCGTCGTGAAGCCAGCAGGTTGCGTCGGCGAGCGCTTCCATTTCGGCGTTCCCAGTGTGCTTGATTTTGCAGGCGATCCGGATACGCCGGGGCTCTTCGCCGCCGCTGCGGAGAAGTTGATAGCCTTGGGTGGGACGCCCGTTGAAATCACCCTAACACCATTTACTGAAGCTGCGAAGCTGCTTTACGATGGCCCGTGGGTCGCTGAGCGCTGGGCGGCGGTCGGAGATTTCGTTGAAAAGCATCGCGAGGCGGTTTTTCCCGTCACCCTCAAGATTCTTGAGGATTCCAAAGGCTGGGACGCCGCATCAGCTTTCAAGGCGCAGTATCGCTTGAGGGAACTTGCCCGCGAAGCGGAGGCGGTGTGGAAGTCCGTCGATGTGCTGTTGCTACCGACGACGCCGCGGCTTTACACCGTCGCCGAGAATCTAGCGGAACCATTCGGCACCAATGCGACGCTCGGGCGTTACACGAATTTCATGAACCTACTGGATCTCGCCGCCGTGGCCTTACCCGCCGGCCGGGCGAGGTCGGGGCGTGCGCCGTGGGGCGTCACCCTCGCCGCACCGGCCGGGTGGGATGCTGTGTTGCTAGAACTCGCAGGCAGATTTCGCGGAGAGGCTCCAACCCCACCCCCGCCATCAAAAAGAATCCCCCTGCTCGTCTGCGGAGCGCACTTGGAAGGGCTTGCCCTGCACTGGCAACTCGCGGATCGCGCGGCTGTGCTGCGCGAAAAGACCCGGACTGCTGCGGTTTACCGATTGTATGCGATGCCGCCAAGCGGTGCGATCCCACCGCGCCCGGCGATGATTCGCGACGAATCCGCAGGGGCCGCCATCGTGGTGGAAGTTTGGGAACTTGAGCCCGCGGCATTCGGCGATTTCGTCTCAAAAATCCCGGGACCGCTGGGCATCGGCAAGGTGCTGCTGGAAAGCGGTGAGGAAGTCCCCGGATTCATCGCGGAACCTAGGGCGATCCAAGGCGCCGAGGAAATCACCCATCACGGCGGGTGGCGGGCGTGGCTAGAGGCATGATCCACACATTTGGGAAATTCAGGATTCGCCAGACGCGTGATGCTCTGGCAAAGCTTCCTGCGTGTCCGAGACCCGAATCATTCAAGTTGCCGATGACGAAATGAAAGACGCCGTCACCGAGGCCTGCGCCTTGCTGCGAGCCGGTGAAATCGTCGCCCTACCCACCGAGACCGTCTACGGCCTGGCGGCCGATGCGTTTAATCCTGAGGCGGTTGCCAAGGTTTTCGCGGCGAAGGAACGGCCGTCTTTCGATCCGCTCATCGTCCACATCGCCTCGCGGGGGGATTTGAAAAATGTAGCGATCGTGCCGGACGACATCGCGGATACGGTCAATAAGCTTACCGTCGCATTCTGGCCCGGGCCACTGACC
>JAYWDF010000191.1:0-2326 GCA_043779985.1 Akkermansiaceae bacterium
AACCGTGGTCCATTCGATTTGGGGCAGGATCTTGCGTGAGAACGATTTCCACGCGAGTTCTTCGGAGGGCAGTCCGGACACGCCCGCCATGATGACTCGGCTGCGTTCCGGCTTGAATCGATGGCGGATGATGGCAAACCGCAACTTCCTCAGATCGTCGATCTTCGCGCCAGGCAGGATCTCTTCGCGGTAATTCGCGCCGATCAGCCCCGAGACCCAAACCGCTTTGAAAATATAAATCGCCGGACCACCCCGGAGCGGTCGGAAAAGGCTGGAGTCGAAGATGAGTTTTCTATCTCCCGTGCCGTATATCCGCGGCGGATAGGAATGCTCAAGGTTCATGCCATTGGCTCCCATGCAGATCTCAGGCTTATGGCGGAATGCTTCCAGTGTGTTTCGCGCCTCCGTGCCATTCCACTCGATCCATGCCAACTGGGTGCTAACTGATACATCCGAACCCACCTTTCCCAGCCAACCTTGGCTGCAAACAATTTTGCTCCTGATTGCCTCAAATTTCTCCGGCGTGGATATGAAAGTCGGGTCGGCGAAAAGCTGGGGCAGCGTGGGATAAACGTAAGCTTCCGAGATCTTCGGATTCATCCACTTGTATGAGAAAACCTCCGCTGCCAGCACCGGCAGCAGTGGGAGCAGCCAGAATATGATGCGCCGCAAATTCATGCGCATTGGCTTCCCACTTGCTGGCGGACAAGCCGACCCATTTTCCGCTTCGAATCCATGAGCACCGACGCCCACAGGAGAATCCCCGTGCCCACGATAAACGTGGCCATGCCTACCGGATCATGCACCTTTTCAAAAGTGGATTCCCCTTGGTTGAAACGAATCTCCGCCAGCGTGCAGGCCCGGGCGACATTCATCACCCACGCCGTCAGGAAACCCGTCGCCACTATCCCGACCCTCGCCTTCGCGCTCAAGCCCAGCCACTCACCGAAGCATAGCGACGCCATGAGAAAGCTCTGAGCCGAGCGGATCCCGCTGCACCCTTCAGTGACTTCCACCACCTGGCCCATCAGTTCCAGTTGGTTGCCCAGCACCATGACCGGTTTCCCTAACAAACGAAAAATCCAACTGCTCGCTTCCAGCACCCCGTGGGTCAATCCGTCCACCAGCGCCTTCTCGATCTTATCCGGCAACCGGACCGCCGTCAGCGCGAATAACAATACGGGAATCAGGCAGGCAAGCGCCGGTTTCCCCGCCCTTTTGCAGACGATGAAACCGGTGATCAAGCAGGCAATGCCAGCCTGACCCCACTGCGGCAGCGTCCACGCCGGGTCGGCGTGTCCCAGCGTCCTCAAGCCTGCCAGCGCTCCAGCCAGGAGGATAAGCCCCGCAACAAACACCCATCCCGTCGATGGAGGACGCGAACCGGTCTCCCAGCCGGACCATTTCCGATAGAAGAACCATACCGCCAGCGGCGGCACGTACCAGCCGTAGTCATAGTATTCCCCATATAACCAGTTATAGCTGGCGCAATAGAACACCTGAGCCCACAGCGCCACCATCAGCACGATCCAAGGGATCCAAGGGATCCAAGGTGAATGGCGGGATGGCGGTGTCATGGCGGTCCGGGACAGTCGTCACGGGCGGACGAGAGGATCAAACGCGCAGCAGTGTCGGTTTTGTCACCGAGGTGGTAAGTCTAGCGAAAAATCATTCACAGTAAGTTAATGCATCCCTTCGAAGTGTGGTTTTTCCATATAACAAAACAACCCTACTTGCGTGGCAAGTAGGGTTGTGATGATAGAGTTGAATTTCGTGATCAGGGCTGCGTCACCATGAGGCGACCAAACAGTTTGCCACCGACTGCGACGGTCTTTGGAACCGTCACCATGATCGCATCCGGATTGGTGGTGTTTTCCGTAACCGAGATGGTTGCGCTGCCCACCGTGGCACTGGCCGCGCCGATCGTCGCGCCCGTCCAGCTTGTCAGGTCGCTGCCATATTGGAAAATTAGCGTGGATCCGGTTTCCGAATCGTCGCGGCGGTTGAATGCGAAGACGAAGTCCGTGCCGGCGGCATTGAGCGTCGGGACGATCGACGGATTGTCAGAGATGCCGGGATTTCCATTGAGGACAAATTCCATCAGGTTGGTCAGTCCGTCGTTGTCAGGATCGGCGGAAGGAAGTTGCTTCTCAGGAGTATCGAGAGCCGGAAAGCCTTGCAGCCAAGTTTGAAGCGGCGATGCCGGCGGTCCTTGTGCGATGAAGGACACGCTGCCGTTGGTTCCCACGGTGACAGTTCCTTCGTAGGAGCCGAAGCGGACGACTCCGGGCACTTGGCCCGCAAGGTTGTTCCGCGCGACGATGCG
>JAYWDF010000192.1:0-6889 GCA_043779985.1 Akkermansiaceae bacterium
CGAAGCGTGAATCGAACGGATGCGATTTTCCCGCCGCAATTTCGGCGAGACCGCAACAACCGCCCCCTCCCAACGCCCCAAGCTCTCGCTGATCCGAGAGACCAAGTCGATCAAGCGCGGCGTGATCGTGAGGGGGGGGGAGTAGGACATGGGGGAATGGGGTCAAATGGGGAAGCAGAGACCCATGCCGGAATAACGGCCATCACCAATGATTATCGGACCGTTCACAGGACATGGAAAATGTAACTTGGCGTGAGTAAGATAGCTGTTTCCTTCTTTCTGGTAGTGTTCAACTCGATGCGTATTGCGGAGAAAAGGAGACGGGCTAACAATGACTTCGGTCTTCTCGGCGGTCTCATTTGGAGCCCCTTGCAACTTAAGCGCCCGACGAATCAATCGGCTCAATTCCGTTTGGCGCTTCAGGTGCCAGAGATTCGGAGGTAATGATTTACTCACATCAAACCTACTGGTTAGAGAAATAGGTAGAGCTGTCGTCCAGCACTGTGATGTGGCCGTGTAAAGTTTCCATACTTTGTCCGTATGCTCGGCAGAACGATCCGTTTGGGTGAAGAACCCTGTTGCTTTGCCAAGATGAATGAGCGCGAGGTCATTGAGGCTCCGATAGAGAGTGGCGTAGATCTCCGCAGCTTCCTTGGCTCTGGATTCCGGGGCATGGCCCAGTAATGCGAACCGCCGTACGTTGCCGTCGGCCATACCATTCGAATGCAGGCTTGGTAGTGGTACGATGGCGAGGTGAGGGATGCGCGAAATTTGACCATCGGCGGCGTGACCGCTAATGAGCGCCAGAGCCAGAGGTTTATCGAACCAACGAATGTCATTTTCAGCACAGCGGAGGATGGCGGCTCTGAGCCACGCTCGGTATTTGGAGGCATAGAGAGCATCGAACGATGCCACATCGTCATCTTCTGCTCTCACCAATTTTACAATCCCCACATGCACTGGCTGGCAGAAGGAAAGTGTATCATGCTCTTGGTAACCCTGCGGCAGAAAACACGAGAGAGCACTGGGCTTGCGGATGCGTGACGCTGGAGCGAGTTCATGTCGCGATACCAAGTCTGCGAGGGATTCCGGGCGCGGCACGCTAAGAGAGGTTCCGGTGCGGTGGGTTGGCAGCCATCGCTGCCCGCCCGTCTCCATCGCGGGGAGTTCCTCTGCAATGGCGAAACGCATTTCCACCCGGTCCTCGGCCCTTCCGAAGTAGGAAACCCTTGCGGCCAATTCACTCAGGTCATCCAAGGGGACGACAGAGGATGAAGGAAGTTGCCAAACGTAGCGCACTTGCAAGGATGTTAGGCCAGTATCGTTCGCCCGAAAATCGTACTGAGAAATACGCCGTAACGGAGCAAGCTGAAGGCCGGCTTTGAGCAGATCTGTTTTCGTTCTGTTGTTCAGCGGCAAAGCATTCTGTAGCTTTGTTTTCATTTGCTCTTCATTTGGCCTGGGGGCATCAATCAGCGGTGGAGATAGTTTTTCCAGCCAATGTAGCGCTTGTGTTGCTGCCTGATGATGTTGTTCGACCTGCGCTGGCACGCCTGCAAAGGCCGCATGAGTTAGCGATTGAAATACCCGCCCAGGAGCAGGTGGCCAATCACATTCCTCGGCTCCGCGTGGACTCAGCCGAATGCCGTGAAAATGCCCCTCCGTCAGCTCACAGGTGAGCACTAGGTGGGCAGAAGTGGACTCAGTTTTCATGCCTCGTTGGTTTCTTCTGTGGCAACTTCCTCATTGCCTTTGGCTGTTTTCTTGGATGCGGTTTTCTTGGCGGCAGCCTTTTCCTTTTTGTCCGCTTTCTTGCCTTTGGCTTCGGCAAATTCAGCGGTAAGCGACTCAACAGTCATTGCGAATGATTGCTCGGAAGCATTGATTTCCAATATTGCCATCGCCTCATTGGCAATTTCCACCAATGCAGCTTGATCTTTGCAAAGCTCAATCAACGCGGAGGTGGCCTTCCCACCACGAAGTTCATAACTGGCATCCCCCGTTGAAACCAGCTCACATCCAGAACGTAAATTGTAGTTTGCAATTTCACGTTGGAAAGCTTCTGCCAGTATACCCAATGCGAAGATGTAGCGGCGGGCGGCATTGGTTTTCACTACGTCAACACTAGGGCCATCCATGCAATGAATTCGAGCGATGTCAGTAAATGAGAGCACGGAAGTGCGTGTGATACCCCCACCTACCAAAACGCCTCCCAATCCGCTTCCAGGCGCGTTGGTGTAACCTCGACCCGAGAGAATCTCATTATCAGCTTTTGTAGCTTCCGCATCTGGGAGTAAATTTCTCGCCTCCTCCTGCGAATACATACCAGAATAGATACTGTGCTTCTGGCAAGGCACTACATTAAACGCATCGATACGTGAGAGGAGAATCCGGGCGTGTTTCGTGCCCAGATCCCGACTGTCCCAGAAACCAAAAAGCACGCTGGTGGGCATCAAACGTAGCAATGGAAGCGCATCTCCGCCATCGAAGCTTTTGATGGCCTTCTTTACTTGCTCGCCTGCATCCGACAAACGCACGCGGAAATCAGCCACACGATGCGCGACTTTCAGCACATTGATTTCGTCTTCCGTCTGAGCGGTATTGGCGTCCTTTTTCCTCGGCACTTTCACAGTAATCTGCGGAACGAGACCTCTGAGTTCCTTAGCCAGAAAGGCTGGTTCCATGCGGTTTGCCTGGCTTTGATAGGAATCGATTACGGCGTGAAGGTAGCCTATCACTTCACCTTTAGAGTCCGTTTGTTTGCCATTTAGATCATAGATGGGATCGCCTCCCGAATTCGGGTAAGAGGCTGGATACACCGGAATTTCCAAACCTCCGGCGGGTTCCATGATCTCAATGACGCGTAAGGCGGCGGGCAACTTGCGGGCATTCCCCCATCGCCTGGCTTCGGTGCCGAGGAGGTCATCTAGGAGCGTGATGTGTTCTGGTTTTGCTTGATGATTCATTGTATTTGTTTCGATTGATTGGTTCTAATTTTGGATTACGGCGGCGGGGAAGTATTTGTAGGAAGCTCCTTTGCCATAGGATTTGGGTCGACGAGCCACCTCATAGGATTTTCCTGGCAGACCGTTAATGTTGCCGATGAAGGCCTGTGCTGTTAATGAAGCTTGGATTGATTCTTCCCATAGGTGGTAGGTGAGGCTCTCCTCCCTGTTCAACAGACATGATGGCGAAAGGAAAAAGGCCAGAGCTGCGGTTGCCAAGGCGTCCACTGCCAAATAAATTGGATTGAACTTACTGGTATTATCGTCGTTAGGACTAAACCCGATGTCTAAGCTGTGGGCATTGGTCCTCCAATCAAGTCCCCAAGAACTGACTTCTGTCACGGTAGTCGCAAGCCATTCTGAAAAATTTCTAGATCCGATGCTGATGGTTGCTTCGCGTTGATCACCTGCAACTTTGCTGGAGGTCACTTGTCCAGAGAAGTTCTTGAAAATCGAAGGTGTCCCATTGTTTGCTAAATCCATGAACGGAGACACGCCAACCAAGTTTCCGCTTTTGAAAACACCTTGGTGGACATCCCCCAAGCTTTGCACCCATTGCAAATCGGAAACGAACTCATGAACTCGTTGCAGCAATTCAATTCCCGATAATGCGGCTTGAATATTCAGTGTCCCTCGATGCCATGAGCAACAATTGGCGTTGGGACAATGGCTTTCCAAGATGCCGAGAATGGCGATGCCAGCTAGAACTTCGGCCAAATTGTCCTCTCGCAGAGGAATGGTGACTGTGTGCATAAGGCTTAGTCCTCTGTGGGGTTTGTGATTTCAGCGTTGTCCTTGCTGGCAAGGGTGTCGGCAGCTTTTAGGAGTGCTTCCAGATAAGCCAGTCGCCATGGCCCAAGCATGGTTTGCAATCGATGCCAACGCAGGGCTGCCTCACATCGTTCTGAGTCTAGCAGGGCGGGTTGGTAGTTGGGTTGATCCGGCAAGCTGGGACGCAAATTCCCATGATGACTACCGATGAGATGGAGAAACAATTCATGGAAGAACGTCCGCTCCGATTCAGGTAATTTTAGGGACAGTTCTTTCCATGCTGCCTCGGTTGCCGTGGCTGTGAGTGATCCCCATTCGTGACGATAGCCTTGGAATCTCTGAGGAGGAACGTCTTTGGTAGTTTTTGCCAAGGGAGGGTTAGGTAATCGATTACCGATGGCATTTTGCCAAAGCGGGGAGCCTTTTCCCTCATCATGCACGAGCCCGAGGTTGGCGTAGAATTCTTGGAGAAATGAGCTTTCTGCGAAAAGGCTCGTGGCTAATCCAGTGGCGTAGGTTTTAGCCGAATCCTGGTGGACACTCAGTAGCTGATTCTGACGCTGGGAGGAACCCTGTGGAAGGTAATATCTGAGTGTGATTTTTTGGGCTTCTTGAATAACCTTGTCATCTTTGATCACTGCAGGGTAGCTGATTGGAAATGTCATTTTCTCAGCGAACCCTTCAATGTCCACAACCGCAGGATCTGTTTTGCGAAGCCACTTTACAGGCGTACCATCGCCATTTCCCCAAGCGCGATCCGCGACATCTTGTTTGTCCAATGCCGAATCATCGTTAGTGAGATTGTCGGCAATGGGTTTGGGGAGATCGCTCAGGGTTGGGAGGATCAGGATGCTTTCGTTGAAAAGTCTCTTAGCCAAGGCTTCACGCCTATTTTCGTCAGTCTCGCCGTTGGTAAGGATGTTCCATTCGCCTTCATCACGAAAAGCAATTAGGGCGGGCGGGACGAAGAAGGAGCTTTCGGTCTTATTCTTTTCCAATTTCCCCAACAACCAATCGCGAACTACATAAACGGGCAACCAATGGGCTTCGGATTTGGCGGGTGGAAACGTGCGGAAGATTTCCATGATCCTAAATCGATTTTTCGAGAAATCATTTGGCTCTGAATCAGGATCATCTGGTTCCTCGTCAGCAAGCCCTACAAGAGTGTCTAGTTCTCGTCGGAAGATAATCCCGATTAAGGGCGTGCTGTCATTCTCGCCCAAGCCGTAGAGCCAAGGATCGACGGGTAGATTGGGATTTGGGCGGGAGCTTGTCGCTGTCCAATGTTGGAGAATTGCACTGGTGAGCGGCTGACAGAGCGTGGGTGAAATGGTCGCGCTTGCGAGTGGGTGATGCCGCCATTTGGATGGCTCTAATTCCTCACTGACGATTCGAAGTGTGGCATCTTTGGTGATGTCTTCGGCTTTATACTCCTGATTCCAAGCATTGGACGCGATGAGTGTTGCGCTTGGTTCATAGGATTCGTTTACGAGTTTCTTGCTGATTGTTTCCGCAGCTTCTTTCAGCTTTTCGATTCCTTTTGGATGCCCGAAAATACGCATTGTAGGAGTTTCGCCAGCCTGAGTAAGAACGCCTAAGCGATCAAGCCGCCCGAGCCGTTGCAGCAAGGTGTCCATCGGTTCGAAATCACATAGAATCACGTCGGCATCCGTATCCACACCGACTTCGGCGGCGGATGTTCCGATCAGATAGACAGTTGATTCAGGACGACCAAGGCCGGATGGATCGCTTGCGCTCGATTGCCTAGAACCGGTGGCGAGCGAGTTGAAGACCTTGTTTGTGTTCAGCTCTTCTCTTTCGACACCGCGCATCCGGCCAGTGATAGTGAGAATTCGGTCGGATTTCAGTGATCCCTTTGATGTCTTTGATAGGGCTTTTTCAATGGCCTTGCTGATGTCGTTCGCCATCTTTGGAGTGTAAACGTAGATGGCGACCCGCTTCCGCTCGTCTTTGAGGTCAAGCGCGGCGGCGACGATTTTGGAGACGATTTCCTTTTCGTCAGAATTTCTTAGAATAACCCGTTTGGCCTTCCCTGCCGTGATTCGCATGGCCAAAAGGACATTTGATTCGTCAGCAGGAGTGATTTTGAGTGATTCTTTTTCGGAAGGTGCCGGAAGTCCAGGGGTGGCGGAAAGTTCCGTGAAATACCAAGGGAGTTCCCCAAACAAGTTTGATAGATTAAAAGGCGCGACCGGAGGATTGGCGATTTTTGCACGGAGCTGGCGCATGGTCAGGATGAAGGCAGGAACGAGATGTGCTTCATCCACGCAGACCCAAGCATCTACGCCAAACAGCCCGGCTTGCATAGGACGCTCACGCTTCCCTAGTCCATAACCTTGGAAGAGCAGACGACTGCCGATTTGATCCACGGTCCCGATGATGAGCGCCGAGCAGCTTGGGCTAAAGCTCCACTCCCGGTCATTGATGACTTGGCCGCGCAATTGGACTATTTTGAAGGGTTCATCTGTCTCCATATCGGCGCAGAGTTCTGCTAGGCCTTTTTTGACTGGGTCCGCAGTCGCGCTATTGCAGATCGTTTCTTGAAGTTCCTTCGCGAGCCTATAGATTTGGCCAACAAGCACCTTGCGGTTGACCACCCAGACCAAGCGGCGGGGAACGGGTTTTGTGTTAAAGCGGTTTGCGCCGTAACAGGCAAGAGCGATCAGCCAGACAACTGCAAGATCGGTTTTCCCGCTCCCCGTCGGTAGATCGACCATTTTCGGTGGGCACCCATCCAGGATGCGTGCAAACAATTCGATCATCCAGGGAAACGGATTTTTGCCGGGCCGAAGAATGGGGTAGCTTCGGACGAAAAACTCCTTGGCTTCGCAATTCAGAGGTGTTTCAGGAAGCTGATTTTGAGTGGGTAACATGAGTTTGATCGAGTGATCGACAAAGGCGATCTGGCTATTTGCGGAGCCGAAGTCCGGCGGCGGATTGGACGGCTTGGTGGAGTGCGGTGTAGTTCATGTGATTGGATTCGTAGTGCTTACTAGTTGAATGTCGATAAAGATGTTTGTGAATAATAGATGGGTTTGGGAAGTTTTTATTCTTGACGGATCTGATTTTGGGGGGAGCCTCTGAGGCGTGAG